>CAYVUO010000019.1:0-294 GCA_964454715.1 uncultured Bifidobacterium sp.
CGGTGACGGTGCTGATGTCGACCTTGCGGGCCTTGGCGATTGCCTTGAGGTTCTCGGTGGCGCTCAGTTCGATCGAGCACACGCCCTTGAGGTCGGCGCCGACGGCGATCTTCTCCATGTACACGCAGGGCCCGGGGTCGAACATCGTGCCGCGCTCGGACAGGGCGATGACGCTCAGCGCGTTGCCGCGGCCCTTGGAGGTGAGGGTGGTGCCATCGATGGGATCGACGGCGATGTCGACCGCCGGCGGGGTGCCGTCGCCGATCTGCTCGCCGTTGTAGAGCATCGGGGCCT
>CAYVUO010000019.1:304-2795 GCA_964454715.1 uncultured Bifidobacterium sp.
ACGGTGGCGAGGGCCTTGCGCATGGCGTCGACGGCGGCACCGTCGGCCCCGTTCTTGTCGCCACGGCCCATCCAGCGGCTGGCGGCCATGGCCGCCGACTCGGTGACGCGCACCAGGTCGAGGGCGAGATTGCGGTCGAGGGGTCCTTCGGTCATGGGGGGAGACCCTACCCCCGACCGGTCGTTGCGAAGGGTGTGTCGGTACGCTCCGGGCGTGGTCGTGCTGGCCGAGCTCGAGATCTTCTGTTCCCGGCCCCACGCGCCCACGAGGCGGGTGGCGCCGGGCACGAGCCTGCTCCCGTGCGATCCCGCGCCCGGGCCCGGCGGCGTGCTCCTCGCCGGGGTCGTGGCCGCTCATGTGGGCGAGCTCGATCCGGAGTCGATCGACGATCTCGACGCACTCACCCAGCAAGTGGAGGCCGGTCGTCGCATCTCGCAACCGCGACTGCGGCATCGATTCCAGCACGACACCATCGGCCTGAGCCCTGCTCGCCATCGACTCGTCGGTGACGCCGATCGCCTGTGGTTCGAGTTCGACGACAGCGGAGCGCCCGAACAGCAGGTGCTGGGCGCGATCTACGCGGCCGGAGATCTGGCACCGGCCGATCGGCGAACGGTGATGGCGCTGGTGCGTCGATCGCTCACGTGGCTGGGTCCCGTCGGCCCCAAGTTCATCTCGGCGATGAGCGGCACCGGCCACGGGGAGTTGGTGTCACGACTCGCCGTCGAGAATCCACTCGCATGGGCGCTCGACCGACTCGGATTCGTGCGCACCTCGCTGTCGGCTCCGCCCGAGCGCGAGGTGCAGAAGCGCTACCGACAGTTGTTGCGCGAGGCGCACCCCGACCACGGGGCTGCCGACGATGGGGCCGCGCAGCGCATCGCCGAACTGGGCGCGGCTCGCCGCATCCTCATCGGTCGGTGAAACTCACGCGTCAGAGGGATTGAGTTCCTCGAGTTCTCGATTCGCCGTCTCGGGGAACGACGTGAGCACGATCACCACGAGGATCGCTGGTGCGATGGCGATCCATGCCATCGCCGGGCCGATGCCGCCGAGACGATCCGATAGGAAGCCGGTCAGCAGCAGACCGGCGCTCGATCCCGCGACACCGACGACCTGCAGGCCTCCGTTGGCCCGACCGCGCACGGTGGTGGGGAACAGTTCGGGACCGTAGACGGCGAGTGCGGGCACGGCGAGTGCGCCGATCACAGTCGCAACGATCGATGCGAGCCAGAGCGGCCATCCCCAACTCAGGTACGACACGACGGTGAACAGCACACCACCGGCGATGCCGATGGCGCCGATCACACGACGACCGCGTCGATCGGCGAGGCGTCCACCGAGCACGATGCCGATGCCGCCCGGCGTGTTCGTGGCGAGGACGAACACGGCGATGAGCGCGCCGGAGAAGCCGCGTTCGGTGCGCAGGAACTCGTTGAGGAACTGCGCCGCCGGTGAGAGGAAGAACGACCACAGGAAACCGGCGATCGACAGGAGGGCGAAGCGTCGACGGTCGATGCGGGGGCGCGGACGGACCGGATCGTGCGCTCGCTCGCCGGTCGCATCGCCCGACGCGTCGTCGAGGGGCTGGGTCGCCTCGAATCGTCGGGTCTCGGGAAGGCCGCGGGCGAGTCGAAGACATGGCCAGATGGCGAGCAGTGGGAGCACGAACGCGATGCGCCACGCACCCGAGGCGAGATCGACGTAGAGCAGATTGGTCACGCACAGCCCCGCACCCAGGGCTGCGCACATCGTGAGCACGGATACGGCGAACGCGCGTGACCCCGCCGGCATCTCCTCCACGGCGATGATCGCGACCAGCAGTGCGATCACGGTGGACAGCGCGCGGGCGAACGTCTGGGCCGCGCCCAGCCACACCATTCCCGGTGCGAGTGCACCGAGCGCGGTGAGGACGCACGAACCGACGAGTGAGAACACCAACATCGTGCGTCGCCCTCGTCGGTCGGCGAGTGCGACGACGACGAGCGAGAGCAGCACACCCACGCGCACCACTGCGAGCAGTACGCCCTGGTCTGCCTTCGACGCGTCGAACTGGCCGGCGGCATAGGTGAGCATCTGGGTGATGAGAGTCCCGAGATAGCCACCGACTGCGGCGAACGCGCACAGCAGTGAAAGGACTGTCGCAGCGCGGGCGTCGAGCGTGGCTGGGGGCGCCCACCACGGCGTGCGCGTGGCCTCGGCCGGAGGTTTGCGCAGATGGCGGCGCAGCGCCGGCCCGAACAGCGCGCCCCAGATGGGTACGGCGAGTTCGTAGTCGATGCGCTCGGTCACCACGACGCCGTCGCCGTGTGGGGTGAGGTCGACCGCTCTACGCCAATGGTGGAACGGTCCGTCCGCTGCGCCGAACTCGACGTGATCGGGGAGATCGACCGTCCTGTGCTCGACCACGACCTCGGTGCGGGCGCTGCGCCACGCGGTCGACTCCTCGGCGGTCACCTCATGGCGATGGTGGAGCGTGGTCACCGTCAGG
>CAYVUO010000019.1:2895-4245 GCA_964454715.1 uncultured Bifidobacterium sp.
GTGCGTGAACAGGTCGAGAAGGTGCTCGAGGTCATCCGGCCGGCGATCCAGGCCGACAACGGCGATGTCTTCCTGCGCGATGTGGACGAGGCCACCGGGCTCGTGAAGGTCGAACTCACCGGTGCCTGCGTGTCCTGCCCCGCATCGACCGTCACCCTGAAGGCCGGTCTCGAGCGGATCCTCAAGGATCGCGTCCCCGGTGTCACCGAGGTCATCGACGTCGGTGCCGCCGCAGCGGGAGTGGGCGAGACCGCCGTCTCGCTCTGAGTCGGGTGGGCGAGTCCGCCGCCGACGTCTTCACCGCCGCTCGAAGCGGCGACCGGGTCGCCCTGGCGCGCGCAGTGTCGATGATCGAACGCGGCGGTGACGAAGCCCGCGAACTCAGTCGGCTGGCGTTCCCGTTGGGCGACGACTCCTACACGATCGGCATCACCGGAGCACCGGGCGCCGGCAAGTCCACGCTCACCTCGGCCCTCGTGCGGCGCATGCGCGACGCAGGACATGAGATCGGTGTGCTCGCCATCGATCCGTCATCGCCGTTCACCGGCGGTGCGATCCTCGGTGATCGCGTGCGCATGGGCGAGCACGTGCTCGACCCCGATGTGTTCATCCGCTCGATGGCCACCCGTGGTCATCTGGGCGGGCTCTCGGTCGCAGTGCCCGAAGCAGCACGACTCCTGCGCGCCGTGGGGTATCCATGGGTCGTGGTGGAGACCGTCGGCATCGGCCAGGTCGAACTCGACGTCGCCGCCGAGAGCGATACCACCGTCGTCGTGGTGAACCCCGGGTGGGGTGATGCGGTGCAGGCCAACAAGGCCGGTCTGTTCGAGATCGCCGATGTGTTCGTCGTCAACAAGGGTGATCGCCCGGGAGCGGCCGACACCGTGGGCGATCTCGAACGCATGTTGTCGATGCGGGGCCACGACGGATGGACCCCTCGCGTGATCGTCACCACGGCGACGACCGGTGACGGCGTCGATGAGTTGTTCTCGGCGCTCGAGGCCCATCGATCGTGGTCGATGGGGAGCGGTGCGCTCGAGGAGAGACGCGCTCGTCGACGCGAGGTCGAACTCGAACGTCTCGTCGAGGCGACCATCGCCGAGCGCGCTCGTCGCGCACGTGCCGATGGTGCGTGGGGTGACGCGCGTGACGCCGTGCGTCGCGGTGACGTCGACCCGTGGTCGGTCGTCGACTCGTTGCTCGACTGATCGCGGTTGCGTCCGGGCCGAACGACCCGGGCCGTCGTTCGTCTCCTGCGCGAACCCATGGATCACGTCGGTCGTGATCGGTACCGTGCTCCGTTCTCGGGAGGCGGACATGGCACGACTACGGATCACGACGACGCTCATC
>CAYVUO010000019.1:4345-21134 GCA_964454715.1 uncultured Bifidobacterium sp.
GCTCCGTTCTCGGGAGGCGGACATGGCACGACTACGGATCACGACGACGCTCATCGTGTTGTTCATAGCGTTGTTCATCGCGCTGGTGGCGAGCGCGTGCGAGAGGAGCGCGACGCCGCTCGGCGACCTGCCGTCATCGCGGCCACCGGCATCGATCGGGACGGCTGCGCCCGACGGCGGGGCCGAGCAGGGTTCGTCGACGGCATCGAGCGCATGGTCGTCCCGACGCGCTGCGGCCGACTGGAGCTCGGCCGGTGGCGCCATCGTCGATGGTTCTCCCGAGGCCGTCGTGGTCGTCGGCCATGACGGGGAGTTCGCGTCGTGGTCGAGCGGCGCGCCCGGCAGTCGCTGGCGATGCGGCTACTTCGGCATCGCTGCACCGCAGCATTCGGTGTACGACCCCACGCCGATCATCGACTGGGCCGCGGGCCCGGTGAACCCTCGAGCCGGCGAGGGATACATCCTCGCCTGTGATGACGAGACGGGCCGTCGCGTGCACGAGCGCTACGTGGTGTTCGATCCCGTCGATCCGATCGGAGTGGCCACCACCGAACGCGCCGTTGCCGAGGCCCGACGGCGACTCGAACTTCCCAACCCGACACCGCGCGTCAACCCGCCGGCGTACCAACTCGTCGGTGTGCCGATGTGGATGTGGGTGGATGATCCGTGGGAACGCATCTGGGCGACGGCCTCGGTCGGCTCGACCTGGGCCGCGGTCTCAGCACGACCCGTCGCGACGCGCTGGGAACTGCCCGAGGGCGAGACCGTCTGGTGCGATCGAGGTGTCGTCTACGACATCTTCCGCCCACCGCGCGAGCAGTCGAGTGACTGCACGTACGTATTCACCCGGAACTCGGCCGATCGACTCTTCGGAGTCATCTGGGTGCAGGTCACGCTGCTCTGGCGCGTCGAGTGGTACTCGTCGGAGGGCGGGGGCGAACCACTCGGCACACTCGAGCGAAGCGCGGCGGTACCCGTGCGGGTGTTCGAGGCCCAGGCCCTCGTACGCTGACGTAGGCCGTTGGGTCATCGCCGGTAGGGTCCGGGCATGACCGGATACCTCGTGCTCGTCGACACCGGTGACGACGGAGTCACCACGCTCACCCTCGACAACGGCAAGGTGAACGCGCTGTCGGTCGCACTCCTGAACGAACTGCGCGACCATGCCGAGCGTCTCACCCAGTCACCACCCGGAGCGGTGCTCATCACCGGCAGCGAGCGCATCTTCGCCGCCGGTGCCGACATCTCGGAGTTCGGTGGGGTCGAGGAGGCCGCTCGGATCGGTGCGGCGTTCCACACGGCGCTCGATGCCGTCGCCGCCATCCCACGCGTCGTGATCGCAGCGGTGAGCGGACCTGCACTCGGGGGTGGGTGCGAACTCGCCCTCGCCTGCGACCTGCGCATCGCGTCATCGCGTGCGAAGTTCGGCCAGCCCGAGATCCTGTTGGGCATCATCCCCGGCGGCGGGGGCACGCAGCGCCTCAGCCGGCTCGTCGGTCCGGCGAGGGCCAAGGACATGATCCTCAGCGGGAGGCAGGTCGACGCCGCCGAGGCCCGGGCGATCGGCCTCGTCGATCGCGTCGTCGAACCCGCTGACCTGCTCGCCGAGGCCCGAGCCTGGGCCGCATCGTTCGCCGCCGGACCACTCGCAGCACAAGCCCTGGCCAAGAGCGTCATCGATCGTGGGCTCGATCTCCCGTTGCACGAGGGCCTTGCGCTCGAGCGCGCCGCGTTCACCGACGTGTTCACCACGGAGGACTCGCAGATCGGCGTGTCCTCGTTCCTCGAGCACGGGCCGGGCCGTGCCACGTTCACCGGTCGATGACGGCGCCGATCACCGCCTGCTACCGCCATCCGGATCGCCGGGCCGGCGTCTCGTGTCAGCGCTGTGGTCGACCCATCTGTCCGCTGTGCATGACGCAGGCATCGGTGGGCTTCCAATGCCCCGAGTGCATCCATGCGAGCGCGAAGCGATCGCCGGTCGTTCGCTTCCGTGAACTCCGTGCCGACGGGCAGCCGATCGTCACCCAGGTCCTCATCGCGCTCAACGTGATCGGCTTCATCGCCGTGATCGCCACCGGCGGTTCGCCGTTCAATGGCGGGGGCACCGTGACCGAGCGAGGGATGACGCTGGGTCAGGGGCTCGTCTGGGTCGGGTCACCGAATCGCGGCTCGGTCGACTTCATCGGCATCGCGTATGGCGAATGGTGGCGCATCGTCACCGGTGGTTTCCTGCATGCGGGCCTGCTGCATCTCGGAATGAACATGGCGTTGCTCTGGATGTTGGGCAAGCAGCTCGAGCCGTACCTGGGCCGTGCTCGCTTCGCGGCGCTGTACTTCGCATGTCTCGTCGGCGGGTCGTTCGGTGCGCTGGTGGTGTCGCCGACGGTGGGGACGGTCGGCGCCTCGGGCGCGGTGTTCGGTCTCATGGGTGCTGCGGTGGTCGCACAACGACGCTTGGGCATCGACGTGTGGCGCAACGGCATCGGCGGACTCGTGATCATCAACCTGCTGCTCACATTCGCAGTCCCCGGCATCGCCGTCGGTGCGCATGTGGGTGGCCTGATCATCGGCGTAGCGGTGGGTGCACTGGTGTTCGCGCTCGATCGCGCGTTCCGCTCACCATGGGCGGGAACCCTCGGTGCCCTCGCCGTCACTGCCGCGCTGTGGGTCGGATGCCTGGTCGCGGCATCGCGCTCGGTCCTCTGATCAGCGCGCGTCGACGATGGCGCGCAGTTCCCTCAGATTGCGCTTCCAGACGAGCTTGAGCACGAAGCTCCCGAAGAACGCGCCGATGGGGCCGCCCATCCACCACGGGAAGATGAGTCGCTCATCCCAGGTGAAACGAGTGCGTCCACCGTCGAGCGGTGCGAGGTGGAACGCGCCGGTGCCGGTGACCATGCCCACATGGCGCACTCCCATCGTGCGGGCCGTCACCCACTCGGTGATCTCCATCCGATCGGTGAGGCGGAACGGACCGACCTTCGTGTCGCAGTCGAAGGTGGTGCCGACCCCCGAAGTGGTCTCCGAGGTGAAGCGGATGGCCACCGCATCGTGCATCCAGTCGACGTGATCGGCGACATGGCGCACGATCTCCCACACCTCTTCGGGTGATGCGTCGAGATCGGTTCCGACGACGATGCGAGCCATGGTCCGATGCTACGGACGTCCCTGCGGTTCGCGTCGGGTCGGAACGATCATCGGCGGCGATGGAGCGCGATGCGTACTCCGGTTCCGTCGAACGGGGTGCGGTCCCAGTCGGCCCAGACCTCGACCTTCTCCAATCCCGCCTCGTTCGCCATCGCATCGAGTGCATCGGGTGAGACCGGAAGGACGCGCCACGGACGAACGTGCACCACACCGTCGGCCACCTCCACATGCGAGCCGTGGATCAGCCCCGTGCGCCCGTCGACGGAGGTCTCGATGAACACCACTCCCCGCGTCGGAACGCCGGATGCGACCACCGAATGCGCGGGCATCTCGTCGATGTCGATCGGCACGATCGTCTCGATGACGAATGTGCCGCCGGTTCGCAACAGCGCCGCCACGGAACGGAGGCAGGAACGCTGGGCCTCGATCGTCGTGAGATTGAGGAAGGTGTTGTGCGAGCAGTAGATGAGGTCGAAGGGCGAGGTGTGGCCGGAATCGTGCAGCGCGTCGCGTGCTGACGCCATGTCTCCGTGCACGGGAACGACGGGCCGTCCGTCGGCGCGTGCGAGCGCATCGAGCATCTCGGTCGACGCGTCGAGTCCGACGACGAGGCCGGGCGTCGAGAGTCGTCGGGCCACCACTCCGGTGCCCACGCCGAGTTCGAGCACATCGCCGTCGCTTGCGAGGTCGTCGAGCACCGACACGATGCGTGCTGTCATCGCCGGATCGCCGTACCAGTCGTCGTACACGGTGGCGAAGGAGCGGCCATAGAGACCGGGATCGTCGATGGGCGAGGGGTGCACTCCGTGAGTCTGCCCGCGGGCCGGTTGCGCCGGCGCCGGTACCCTTTCGGGATGGACGCGTATCTCGACCACGCAGCGACCGGGCCGATGCGCCCCGCCGCGGTCGAGGCGATGCTCCCGTTCCTGTCCGATCGCTTCGCCAATCCCTCCGGCGCTCATCGACTGGCCCGTGATGCCCGTCGTGCGGTCGATGAGGCTCGCGACCAGCTGGCTTCGGTCATCGGGGTGGGGCCGGGGGAGATCATCTTCACCAGCGGCGGCACCGAGGCCGACAACCTCGCGGTCTACGGGCTCTCGCGTCGTGGAACCACGGGCCGAGCCGTGTGCAGCGCGATCGAACACCATGCCGTGCTCGACCCGGTGGTCGATCTCGGCGGCGCGGTCGTGGCCGTCGATGCCGCGGGCTTCATCGATCTGGATGCACTCGAGCGCGCGCTCACCGACGAGCCCGCACGCGTCGTGTCGGTGATGGGTGTCAACAACGAGCTCGGCACCATCCAACCCATCGCCGAGGTGGCGTCGCTCGTCTCGCGAGTCGCGCCCAACGCGGTGTTGCACTGCGATGCGGTGCAGGCCTTCTGCTGGACCGATCTCGCGTCGTTCTGCACGCCGGTCGACTCGTTCAGCCTCAGCGCCCACAAGTTCGGCGGTCCGAAGGGCGCCGGTGCGCTCATCGTGCGCGAGGGCGTCGACGTGCAGGCCCGACAGCTGGGTGGGGGGCAGGAGCGCGAACGTCGTTCGGGCACACAGAACGTGGCTGCGATCGTGGCGATGGCCGTCGCCGCCGAACTCGCGGCCGCCGACCGCGCGCATGAGATCGCTCGCCTCACCGTGCTGCGCGATCGTCTGCTCGACGGGCTCCTCTCGATCCCTGGTGTGGTCGAGACTGCAGGTCCCGACCGATCTCGACGTGCTGCGGGCATCGCACACGTCTGCATCGCCGATGTCGAGACCGAGGCCCTGCTGTTCCTGCTGGAACGTGACGGTGTCTCGGCGTCGGCCGCGTCGTCGTGCGCCAGTGGAGCGGTCGAGACCAGCCACGTGCTCACGGCGATGGGGGTCGACCCCGCACTTGCGAAGGGTTCATTGCGCCTGTCGCTGGGATGGACCACCACCGACGCCGACATCGATGAGGCACTCGCGGTCATCCCTGCCGCCATCGAACGACTCCGACTGTTCGCGAGCTGACATGCAGGTACTGGTTGCCATGTCTGGAGGAGTCGACTCTTCGGTCGCTGCGGCGATGCTGCGCGACGAGGGACACGAGGTCGTCGGTGTGACGTTGCGCCTCTGGGGTGGTGAGAGCGACTCGGGCTGTTGTTCGGTGAGCGATGTCGACGACGCTCGACGCGTCGCCCAACAACTCGACATCGAGCATCTGGTGTTCAACTACGCCGACGAGTTCGAGCGCGCAGTGGTTGGCCCCTTCGTCGACGACCATCGACGTGGCGTCACCCCCAATCCGTGCATCGAGTGCAACCGACATCTCAAGTTCGACGCACTCATGCGACGAGCCGAAGCACTGGGTTTCGACGCCGTCGCCACGGGCCATCACGCCCGCATCGTCGATCATCGGGGTGCACTGCGCATCGCCCGAGGCGCAGATGCGGCGAAGGACCAGAGCTATGTGATCCACATGCTCGACGCCGCCACGCTCGCCCGCGTGCTGTTGCCCATCGGCGGTCTGTACAAGGACGAGGTCCGCCGTCGCGCCGTCGAACTCGGGCTCCGCACCGCCGACAAGCCCGACAGCCAGGACGTCTGCTTCATCTCGCACACCAACGGCGGCCGCCTCGCCTTCCTCGGGTCCCGCATCGAGCTCCGACCGGGACGTCTCGTCGACGACGACGGGGTGGAGCTCGGATCCGTCGATGCCGTCGAACTCGTCACCGTCGGTCAGCGCAAGGGCCTGGGGATCGGCATCGACGGTCGACCCCGCTACGCGGTCGACGTCGATGTCGATGCCGGCGTCGTGCACGTGGGCACGGTCGACGCGTTGTACGTCGATGGTCACGAACTCACCACGATGGTGTGGGTCGACGACGAAGCCCGATCGCGTGCGCTGAGCGGTTCGGTCCTCGCGCAGACGAGTGCGCACGGCGATCCCGTGCTGGTGAGATCGGTCGTCGACGACGGCGGCGCGGTCTCCATCGAGTGGGAGTCGCCACGTCGTCGAGTCGCAGCGGGACAGAGCGTGGTGCTCTACGACGGCGACATCGTGTTGGGTGGTGGCGTCGTCAGCCGTTGACGACGCGCAGACGCCGGCGCTTCGCCTCTTCGAGCACGGCTCCCGGACGCGTCGGCGTGAATCGCACTGCGCTCACCTCGACCGGAACGATCTGACGATGCCGATCGCGCCGGGCGGGCATGGGGATGATGAGGTCCGGCTCGCGCAGTTCGAGCCGGAGGGCGAGGCCCGACGCCCCCGCCGTGAGATCGGCGGCATCGTCATCGGACATCGCGGCCGAGATCGAGACGATGTCGTGGCGTTGCATCAGCAATGAATCGGCGAGGGTGACGCGATCGACGACGACGCAACCAGCGGGTACGAACACGAACCAGCGACGGGTGAGCTGGTGAAGGCTCCGCGCTCCGACGATGAGCACGAGCAGGCCGAAGATGGTCAGCATTCCGCCCAGCACCCATGCACGACATGCGAGCAGCAGGGGTCCGGCCGCGACCGACGCCACCATCGCGGCCCAGAGGATCTCGAGCGGGCCGAACAGCACCGCCGCCGGCGGACGCAATGGCCACCGCGTCTCGTCGCCGTACGACGACCCGTTCACGAAGAGGTGACCGACCTGGGGGGAGAGCACGAGAACGGCGGCGAGTGAGCTCAGACCCAACGCGATGGACTGCGTCGTGGCCGATCCGTCGCCGGACGCGAGTGCGGCCCATGCAGTGGCCACGACCGATGCGGGAACGATCGAGCGGAGCACCGTCAGCGAGACCGTCGACGCGTGCAACGACGCGCCGAGCGCGAGGGTCCAGAACAGCCAGAGCGCGATCTCGACCACGAGCTGTACGGGCCGCGAGCGCCCGGTCAGCGCGTCGCCGATGGCGGGGGCCACGGTGAACGGGAAGGTGATCCACACGACGGTGGGAGCCCAGCGCCATCCGAGCGTGGTCCGCGTCGACCGGTCGGGGGAGGGGGTGCGGGCGTCGGTCACCGGTCGAGACTTGCCGACGGCGACGCCCATCGGCAACCATGTGACATCGGCCACACGGCCGGGAAGGGGGCGGGGACGTGGGCCATAGGGCATCGACCGAGGCGCTGCCGAGCGGGATGGCGACCGGGATCGGTCATCTGCCCCACTTCGACCCGGGCGATGCCGTCGAGTTCGTCCTGCGCACGACGCCCCGCTTCCCGTCGGCCCCGGCCTTGCCCGCTCGTTCGCGTCGCGAGGGCATGATCGCCCAGGGTGCGGTCGGTCTCGCCGGCGTCACGGTGGCCGAGGACGGTTCGCTCACCTTCGATCTGGATCTTCTCGATCCCGATGCTCCGCTCATCGATCACGACTTCGTCGGTGATTCCTGGGTCGGGCTCCGCGCATTCCTCACCGCGGTGGCCGATCGTGATGGACCCATCAAGGTCTCGGTCACCGGGCCGGTGACGCTGGGTGTCGCGTTCTGCGCCGCCGGTCTCGACGTCGACCTCGCATTCCGCCTCGCCGGTTCCGCCGTGCGCCAACGCGTCGCTGCGCTCGCCGCGCACGTGCAACGACGAGTGCCGCAGGCCCAACTGGTCGTGTTCATCGACGAACCGGCGATGGGCTCGCTCACCGAACGCGACTTCCCGATCGGTCCCAGCGAGGGCATCGACCTCGTGTCGAGTTCGATGGCGGTCGTCGAGTCCACGGTGATCACTGGACTGCACTGCTGCACCGCCGTCGACCATCGCCTGCTGCTCGCCACCGGCCCGCGCATCCTCTCCGTACCCGTCGATCAACGCATCACCTTGTCGCCGGGTCTCGTGGCCGACTTCCTCGAGCGCGACGGATGGATCGCATGGGGCGCGGTGCCGACCGATGGTCCCGTCGGCACGACCGTCGACCGGTTGTGGCGTCGCCTCAACCTCGTATGGGGCGAACTCGTCGCCGATGGTTGCGATGTCGATCTGTTGCGTTCGAACGCGATCATCACGCCGGTCTGTGGGCTCGCCCATCACGGTGTCACCCAAGCCGAGCGGGTCATGGAGTTCACCCGTTCGATCGCCCGTCGCGTTCGCGGCGAGTCACCCGACCTGTCGCTGCCCGTCGGAGCGTGAGGTCGGTAGTCTTCGGCCGTGCCACCGAGGAAGAAGTCAGGATCGACGCCCTCGGCGGCAACCGAAGATGGTGCGGTGGACGGCGATCTCGATCCGGCGCGCCGCGTCGATGATCTGCGGGCGCAGATCGAGCGGCACAACTCGCTCTACTACGAGCAGGACTCCCCGGAGATCCCCGATGCCGAGTACGACGCGATGTTGCGCGAACTGCTCGAGCTCGAGGAGGCGCATCCCGATCTCGTGACGCCCGATTCGCCCACGCGGCGCGTCGGCGGCGCCGCGATGACCACCTTCGATCCGGTCGAGCACCGGGTGCCGATGATGAGCCTCGACAACGCCTTCGATGCCGAAGAGGTCGAGGCGTGGTCGAACCGGGTCGGTCGCCGCCTGGAGGAACTGGGTCACGATCCGAGCGGCGTGGGGCTCGTGGCCGAGCTCAAGATCGACGGGCTCGCCGTCTCCATCCGCTACGAGGACGGTCGACTGGTGCAGGCGGCGACGCGCGGCGACGGGCGCACCGGCGAGGACGTCACCGCCAATGTGCGCACCATCGCCGACATCCCGCATCAACTCCCCGCCGGCGCACCCTCGGTGCTCGAGGTTCGCGGCGAGGTCTACATGTCGGTGTCGGTGTTCGAGGAGCTCAATCGACAGCAGGCCGAGATCGGAGGCAAGTCGTACGTGAATCCCCGCAACACTGCGGCCGGTTCACTGCGCCAGAAGGATCCTGCGGTGACGGCCACGAGGCGCCTGTCGTTCTGGAGCTATCAGCTCGGTGAGGTCGTCGGCGGGCCCGAACTCGTGCATCACCACGAGATCTTCGAGTTCCTCGCTTCGATGGGCTTCCCGGTGAATCCCGAACTGCGCGTACTCGACGGCCTCGGCGCGGTCTCGGCGTTCTGCGATCACTGGCGGGAGCATCGTCACGACCTCGACTACGAGATCGACGGTGTCGTGGTGAAGGTCGACGATCTCGCGCTGCAGACGCGGCTCGGTGCCACCGCCCGCGCACCGCGTTGGGCCATCGCCTACAAGTTCCCGCCCGAGGAGCGCACCACCACGTTGCTCGACATCGAGGTGTCGATCGGGCGTACTGGCCGGGCCACACCGTTCGCGGTGCTCGAACCGGTCTTCGTCGGTGGCTCCACGGTCGCACTTGCCACGTTGCACAACGCCACCCAGGTGGCGGCGAAGGATGTACGACCCGGCGACACGGTGATCGTGCGCAAGGCGGGTGACGTCATCCCCGAGGTCGTGGGCCCGGTCCTGAGCGCCCGGCCGAAGGGTTCGCGCCCGTGGGTCTTCCCCACGAACTGTCCCGTGTGCGGTTCCACGTTGGTTCGTCCCGACGACGAGGCCGATACGCGCTGTCTCAACCTGTCGTGTCCGGCACGCATCGCCGGTGCCATCGAGCACTTCGCGTCGCGCGGCGCGATGGACATCGAGGGTCTGGGTGAACAGCGAGTGCAACTGTTCTGCGAGCTCGGGCTGTTGAACGACGTCGGTGACATCTACTCACTGCCCGCCGATCGGCTGATGGAGCTCGACAAGTTCGGCGAGGCCTCGGTGGCCAAGTTGCTCGCGAGCATCGAGGCATCGAAGTCGAAGGGGCTCGCTCGCGTGCTCATCGGTCTCAACATCCGGCATCTCGCCGGTGCCGGTGCCGGTGCGCTCGCCGCCCACTTCGGCCACCTCGACGCGATCGCTGGCGCATCGGTCGATGAACTCGCTGCGGTCGAGGGCGTGGGCGCGGTCATCGCCGGCTCGGTGCACGAATGGTTCGCCGACGCCGACAATCGGGTCGTGATCGACAAGCTTCGGGCCGCCGGTGTCGACTTCAACGGGCCCGAGCGCTCCGAACTCCCGCAGACCCTCGCCGGTCTGACCATCGTGGTGTCGGGCACACTCGAGGGCTTCAGCCGCACCGAGGCCGAGGCGGCCATCGTCGATCGCGGGGGCAAGTCCCCCGGAAGTGTTTCGAAGCGCACGACCGCGCTCGTCATCGGCGCCGAGCCGGGTGCGTCGAAGGTCACCAAGGCCACCGAACTCGGCGTTCCCGTGCTCGATGAGGAGGCGTTCGTGCGCCTGCTCGAGACGGGTACGGTTCCGGGCGTCTGAACGAGGGGGAACCATGACGGGCAGCAGCGTGGCGATCGAGGCAGTGGTGTTCGACTTCGGTGGGGTGTTCACCAAGTCTCCGTTCACCGGACTGCAGGAGTACCACCTATCGAAGGGCAACGATCCCTCGGCCGGTCATCACGCCGTGTTCGGTCCGTACGACGAGGACACCGATCACCCGTGGCACCAACTCGAACGTGGCGAGATCAGCATGCAAGCGGCTGCTGAACAGATCAAGGCGATCGCGGCCGAGATGGGCATGGACCTCGAACTGCGTGAGATGTTCGGCGCGATGGGAGGGGGAGAGGGCGCGCGTTCCGACGTCGTCGAGATCGGACTCGATCTTCGTCGTCGTGGCTACCGCACCGCGCTCATCACCAACAACATCGCCGAGTTCTCCGATGGATGGCGAGCGATGATTCCGGTCGACGACCTGTTCGAGGTCATCGTCGACTCCTCGGCCGTCGGCATGCGAAAGCCCGACGCCCGCATCTACCTCATGGCCCTCGAACAACTTGGCGTCGCACCCGAGGCGTCGGTGTTCCTCGACGACGCTCCCGGCAACATCACCGCAGCGCGTGCCGTCGGCATGCACGCGATCCTCGTCGAGGACGATCACACCGGAGCGTTCGCCGAACTGGAGCGTCTGCTCACAGCACCGTGAAGCACCAAGACCGTGTGGTCGACACCTCCGGGCCCGTGCGCGTGAGCCAGTAGGTGGCGACCAAGCAGTTCTCGCCCGTGGGCAGTGCCTCGAAGACCTTCCCGGGGCCGGGCTTGAACGTGTACTGATTGAGCGCCGGCACGATCACCATCTGGTCGTTCGGGATGACCACGCCATCGAGCGTGAGCAGCGCCTCGTGGCCGGGTGAGAGGTCGATGCCGATGCCGTCCTGCTGGAGGATCTTCGAGCCGGGTGTGGGGATGAGTCGCTCGATGTTGCCGCCGTCGAGGTTGACGGTGTCCGATGAGCTGCGCTGCACCAGCACGAAGATGCACACGATCACCACGACGAGCAGCAGTAGGGAGACGAGATGGCGGATGCCGAACCGTCGTCGCGAAGTGGGCGTGGTCGGTGCGGTCGGCTCCATGTCGTCAGTCTGCCCCCGGGCGTGCGGCGAGCCACAGTCGCGGCGCAGGGGTCAGCCGATCGGGTGCAGGTGACCACTAGCCTCGGGAGGTGTCCATCTCCCGCGCGACCGACCGTGTCGGTCAGGTGCTCGGTGGGCGATACCGGTTGCTGGCCCCCATCGGCACCGGAGCCTCCGCGACCGTGTACCTCGCCGACGACGTGGTGCTGCGACGCCGCGTCGCGGTCAAGGTGCTGCACGACGCGCTGGCCAGCGATCCCTCTTTCCTGAAGCGGTTCCGGGCCGAGGCGCAGGCCGCAGCGGCCCTCAACCACCCGCACATCGTCGCCGTTCACGACTGGGGCCAGGGTGACGTCCCCTACCTCGTCACCGAGCTGCTCGAGGGCGGTTCCCTGCGCGATCTGCTCGACTCCGGCGCCACCTTGTCGCCGGCCCAGGCCCGCCAGATCGGCATCGAGGCGGCACGAGCGCTCGACTACGCGCATCGCCGCGGATTCGTGCACCGCGACATCAAGCCGGCGAACCTGCTCTTCGACGCCGAAGGCATGCTGCGCGTCGCCGACTTCGGTCTGGCCCGCGCCCTCGCCGAGGCCGCCTGGACCGAACCGGCCGGTGCCGTGCTCGGCACGGCGCGCTACGCCTCCCCCGAGCAGGCTCAAGGTGCCGTGCTCGACGGTCGCAGCGATGTCTATTCACTCGGACTCGTGCTGATCGAATCGGTGTCGGGCCAGGTGCCCTTCGCCACCGATACCGCGTTGGGCACACTCATGGCCCGCGTCGACCGGCCGGTTCCGGTTCCCGAAGCCGTCGGTCCGTTGGCGTCCGCGCTCCGATCCGCGGGTGAGCCCGACCGCGGCAATCGTCCCGACGCTGCGATGTTCACCACGATGTTGATGGCCGCCGGCGATTCGGGGCCGGTCGCTCCGCTGCCCATCGTCGGCATGCGCACGATGGCCGCCGACGAACTCGATCCGCGCGAACCCACCACCATCTACGTGCCGGAGCGCGACGTCGTGGGCATCGATCCCACCGTCGGCGTGCCGGCAGCCGTCGGGGCGGTCACGACGGTCGGTGACGTGACGATCGCTGCTCCGGCGGTGCAGCCGCCCACCCGAATGATCGAACGCGAACAGCGCGGAGGTGGCGATGACTTCGCCCCGTTCGATGCGCCGCGTCGCCGTCGCGTGCCGTGGTCGGTCATCGGTGTCATCGTCGCACTCCTCCTCGTCGCCGGTGGTGCCGTTGCGTTCGCAGCGACGCGCACGCAGTCGCACGATGTCGTCGACGTGGTGGGACTCGCGTACGTCGATGCCGCAGCCCAACTCGACGTACTCCGCTTCAAGGTGGAGCGCACTGACGTGTTCGATGACAAGGTTCCCGCCGAGCAGGTGCTCGCGCAGGATCCCGAGCCCGGCACCTCGCTCGCCGAGGGGCGCACCGTCACGCTGACGGTGTCGATCGGTCCGCCCCCGGTTCCCGTCCCCACCGATCTGGTGGGCAAGACCATCGAGCAAGCGACGGCATCGCTGACCGCAGCCGGGTTCAGGCTCGGCGCGCTCACCGACGTCTACGACGAGTCGGTGGCCAAGGGACTCGTGCTCTCGGTCGGCCAGGGCGTCGCAGCGCAGATGCCCAAGGGATCGGCCATCCCGCTCGACGTGAGCGCCGGCCCGAAGCCGCGCACCATCCCCGACGGACTCGCCGGTCAGCCCTACGACGCGGTGGCGGCGAAGCTCACCGAACTCGGTCTCAAACCGGCGCGGGACGATCAGTACTCCGACACGGTGGCCGAGGGAATGGTCGTGTCCACCAATCCTGCCGGCGGCACTGCCGCCGCCAAGGGCAGCACGGTGACCGTCGTGGTGTCGAAGGGCCGAGCGGTCACGATCCCGGCCGTCGGGGGCAAGTCGTGCACCGACTACGCGACTGCCCTGCGCACACTCGGCCTCGTCGTGACGATCAATCCGTTCGGCACCATCGTGTCGAGCGTGACACCAGCGGTCGGCACACAGGTGAGGCCGAACTCCGCTGTCACCGTGGCCTGTCGCTGATCCGGGGATGGACGAACCGATCGCCGGAGACGAACTCGAACTCGGGATCCCCGAGCCGGGGTCGGAGGAGGTCGTCGCCGTCCCCTGGAGCCTGCTGCTCCGGCGTCGCGTCGCCGGTCGCCTCGACCGCAGTCCGCGCCGGGCCTGGATCATCCTCGCTGCTGCGCTCCTCGGTGTCTTCACCGCCAGCTTCACGATCACCGTGCTCACGGTGTCGCTCGGAGACATCGCTCGTGATCTCGGTTCGACCAAGAGTGTGCTCACCTGGGCCGTGACCGGTCCGAGCCTCGCGCTCGCAGTGCTCGGCCCCATCGGCGGCAAGTTGGCCGATCGCTACGGCGCGCGCCGCGTCTATCTGCTCAGCATCAGTGGGGTGTTCATCTTCAGTGCGGCCGCGATCGTGGCGTGGAACGCGCCGTCGCTGATCGCGGCGCGTCTGCTCGGCGCATCGCTCGGTGCGGCCGCCGGCCCTGCGGCATTGGCGATGATCAATCGCGCGTTCCCACCCGAGCGGCGCGCGCAGGCCATCGGCTACTGGTCGCTCGTCGGCGCCGGCTCACCGGTGATCGGTGTCGTCATCGGCGGACCGCTCGTCGATTCGCTCGGCTGGCGTTGGATCTTCATCATCCAGACCCCCATCGCGCTCGCCGCAGTGCTCATCGGTTTCTTCGTCCTGCCCCGGGTCGAGCCCGGAGCGCGTCAGAGGTTCGACATCGCCGGCTCGGTGCTCCTCGCCCTCGGTGTGGGTTCGCTGCTGGTCGGGCTCAATCGCGGCCCCGAGATGGGATGGTCGAGCCCGTTCGTCATGGGCGCGTTCATCGCCTGTCCGCTTCTGCTCGCAACCTTCGTGCGAGTCGAGCTGCGGGCCGCGCATCCACTCATCCCGATGACGTGGTTCCGCAATCGGAACTTCACGTTCCCGATGCTCAACCAGTTCTTCTCGAACTTCACCTACATGGGCGGGTTCATCCTCACGCCGTTGCTGCTCGAGGACGTGCTGCACTACAGCACCACTCGCACCGGCGTGGTGTCGATCGCCCGACCCCTGGCCTATTCGATCTTCGGTCCCATCGCCGGATGGCTCACGCTCAGGGCGGGGGAGCGAGTCATCGGCATGTTCGGTTCGTTGCTGTTGATGGCATCGATGATGCTCCTGGCGATGATCGGTCCGTCGACCGGAGTGCTGTTCATCGAGTTCGCGCTCGTGCTGTCAGGTCTCGGAATGGGAGCGTGCGCGCCGGCGATGATCGCGTCGGTCGCCAACACGGTCGAGGCCGGTGACCTCGGTGTTGCGAGTGCAGCGGTGCAGACGATGGGTCAGATCGGTGTCGTGGCGGGCATGCAGTTGCTGCTCACCGTCGAGTCCACGATGGACGACACGATTGGCAATGCTGCGTACGGCTCCGCCTATCACGTGGGTGCGATCGCAGCAGTGCTCGCGCTGATCGCAGCTGCGTTCGTCCGTCGCTCTCGCCACACGGCTCGCGCGACGGCCACTGCGAACGCCTGATTCAGTCGGCGGTCATCGCCCGCAGCGCATCGGTGATGGCCTGGGTGCGCTCGTCGGGTTCCATCTGACCGGCCTGCATGGCGAGCATCTTCGTGATGTCGCCCTCGACCTTGATGCGACCACCCATGAACGCCTGCATCGCCTTGGTGGCATCGAGGTCGATGAACACCGACCGCGCCGTGTCGTAGTCGACGGTGAGCGTGAGGTCCGGGGCGTCGAGGTGCTGCTCCTCGATCACGATGCGACCATCGGTGGTGTCGATGTGGCCGTTCACATCGGCGCCGAACGGCGTGTCGGTGACGACGAGGTTCATGCGCATCACACCCGTGGGCGGCACCTCGGGGTGGGGCATGGTGTCGCGGAGGCGCTTGGCGGCGGCCATCCATTCGGGACTGAGGAACGGGTACGTCTCTGACATCGGTGCTCCGTGTGCAGTGGTCGACGCGCACCCTACCGGCCGACGGGTGGGCCACCTCGGCTCGGCGCCTAGCATGAGCGGCCATGCCCGAACGCCTGACACGCGCCGAGGTCGAGAAGGTGGCCGACCTCGCCCGCCTCGACCTCGACGACGCCGAGCTCGACCTCTACACCGACCAGCTCGGCGCGGTGCTGGCCCATGCCGACGACGTCGCCGCACTCGACCTCGACGACGTCGAACCGACCTCGCATCCGCTGCCGCTGGTCAACGTGCTGCGGCCCGATGTCGTGCGTCCGTCGATCGATCGCGACGAGGTGTTGGCCCAGGCCCCTGCGGTCGAGGACGGCCGCTTCCGCGTGCCCGCGATCCTGGGGGAGGAGCCGTGAGCGCGCTGCCCACCACGGCACTCGACATCGCCGCCGCCGTCCGCTCCGGTCAGGTGCGGGCCCGTGAGGTCGTCGACGCCCATCTCGCCTCGATCGAAGCCCGTGACGGCGACATCAACGCGTTCAACCTCGTCACCGCCGACGCGGCCCGCGCTGCTGCCGACTCGATCGATTCAAGGGTGGCGGCGGGAGAGGATCCCGGACCTCTCGCCGGAGTTCCGATCGCGCTGAAGGACAACCTCTGCACCCGCGGCGTCGACACCACGTGTTCGAGCCGGATCCTCGAGGGATGGAAGCCGCCCTACGACGCCACCGTCGTCACCGGTGTTGCGGCCGCCGGCGCCGTCGCCCTCGGCAAGACCAACCTCGACGAATTCGCCATGGGTTCGTCGACCGAGAACAGCGCGTTCGGCCCCACTCGCAATCCGCGCGACCTCACCCGCGTGCCCGGTGGTTCGTCGGGGGGTTCGGCGGCAGCCGTCGCCGCCGGGTTCGCGCCACTCTCGCTCGGCTCCGACACCGGCGGCTCGATCCGCCAGCCCGCCGCGTTGTGCGGTGTGGTGGGGCTCAAGCCCACCTATGGCCTGGTGAGTCGTTACGGCCTCATCGCCTTCGCGTCGTCGCTCGACCAGATCGGCCCGTTCGCCAACACCGTCGCCGACACCGCACTCTTGCTCGAGGTCATCGCCGGTCACGATCCGCTCGACTCCACCTCGATCGACGCGGCGGCGTCCACATATCTCGACCAGCTCGACCGTGGCGTGGCCGGTCTGCGCGTGGGCATCGTCACCGAACTCGATGGTGACGGGATCGCCCCCGATGTGCGGGCCCGCACCCGGCAGGCGGCCGATGCGCTCGTCGCCGCCGGTGCCGAGGTCGGCGAGGTGTCCGTGCCGGCCGCGACCTACGGCCTGTCGGCGTACTACCTCATCGCTCCCGCAGAGGCGTCGAGCAATCTCGCCCGCTACGACGGCGTGCGTTACGGACAGCGAGTC
>CAYVUO010000020.1:0-21049 GCA_964454715.1 uncultured Bifidobacterium sp.
GAGCAGGTCGAAGCCGAGGCGATAGCCCGACATGCTGGCGGCGAAGACGAGCGACGCATGCGCTCCGCCGAGCGATGCGGCGAGAGCAGGAGCGTCCGCTGGTTCGACTGCCCACTCGGCGCCGAGGGACTTCGCGAACTCGAGACGATCGACACCGACGTCGACGGCGAGCACCCGATAGCCGAATGCTCGGGCCAGCTGCACTGCGTAGTGCCCGAGACCACCGGCGGCACCGACCACGGAGACGACATTGCCGGGTTCGACGCCGTGGTCGTTCAACTTCTTGACCGCTCCGTAGGCGGTGAGCCCACCGCAGGCGAGTGGAGCTTCGTGGTCGTGGACCGAATCGGGGAGCGCCACGAGAGCGGGCGCCCAGATCGTGTAGGTCTCGGCCATGGCGCCGAGCACCTGTGTGGCCTGCGCGCAGTGGCGGGGCTGGCCGATGATGCAGAACTCGCACGAGCCGCACCAGAAGCCGCCACCGGCTCCGCCCAGACCGAGGATCACACGGTCACCGATCGCGACGAAGCGATCGGCGCCCGGACCGAGACGTTCCACGACACCGATGGCCTCGTGGCCGAGTGGTCCCGACGCGGAGACGAAGCTCCAGTCGCCGCGCACGAGGTGGAGATCGGAATGACAGACGCCGCAGGTACTGATGCGCACGACGACCTGATCGGGTCCGGGCTCGGTGGCTTCGACCTCGGTGATGACGACGGTGCCGCCCTCTGCTCGTGCTGCTCTCATGATTCCCCCTGGTTGACGCTCGATCACGAGCGTAGGGCGACGCATGACATCACGCTCGTCTAGAACATCGAGATGCGCCCGACCGGAATCATCTTCGCCGCCCTCGACTGCGACCTCGAGGTCGTCGAACAGTGGAACCGCTGGTACGACCTCGAGCACACCCCGCCGAACCTCGTGCTCGATGGCGTGATGCTGAGCAACCGCTACGTCGCCACCCCGGAGCTCATCGATGCCCGGATCGCGGCCGAGGGTTCACCCTTTGCCGGTGGTCGTGCCGCCTTCATCACGATCTACACACTCGCCATCGACCCCAAGTCGGCGTTCGACGGCATGAGCGGCCTCCGTGAGCAACTGATCGAACAGGGACGCATGGCGTTCCCCGATGATCGCAAGATCGTGCGCGAGGGCGATGTGCTCGACACCATCGCCGCTCGTGCCTCCGAGGAGACTCGATGCCCGGCCGATGACGCACCATTCGTCGGCCATACCGGTCTCGTGCTCCGTCAACGACGTGGGGGAGACGCTGGCTACCAGGAGCGCGTGCTCGGTGCGGCGGGACTCGACGGCGTGCATGCCGCATGGACACTCGGATCGAAGCTGCGCGATGGCCACGTGATGGATGTCTTCCTCGTCGAGGGCGACCTCGCGGGCGCGCAGGGTCGGATCACCGAAGCGATCGGTGCTGTCGATGGAGTGGATGTCACGGTGACCGCAGCGTTCGAGCGGATCGTTCCGCTGCAGTACCCGTGGGCCGATGCCATGCGGGCATCATCGATGCCCCAGACGATCGCCTGAGTCGAACTCAGCCCATCTGGTAGAGCGGATCGGCGCGACGGAGCATGACGTCGGACCGCATCTTGACCGCTTCCTCGAAGCGTCCCTCCTCGACCATCCAGAATCGGTTGGCGTAGAGACCATCGACGACGGTGTCGGCGACCTCGGAGAGCGGTGTGACGGCGATGGGAGTGCCGGCAGCCTCCATCTGTGCGATCCAACCGGCCATCTTGTTGGTGTGGTCGATCGGCGTGTCGGCCGCGAACTCGGCCGGACGTTGCGCAGCCGCCCAGATACCGGTGTCGAGCACGCCCTTGGTGCGGCCCGTGGGGAACAGCACCGACACACCGATCGGTGCATCGATCTCGTGGAGCTGGCCGAAGAGGCATTCGGAGATGGTGACGACTGCGGCCTTGCATGTGGCGTAGGTCGGCGATGCAGCGATCGGTGCGAAACCGCCGTTGTTGGACGACGTGTTGACGACATGCGACTCGACGCCCTGTTCGAGCAGGTAGGGAACGAAGGCGTTGATGCCATTGATCACGCCGTACACGTGGACGCTGAACGCGAACCGCCAGTCGTTGATCTCGTGCTCCCAGAGCTTCCCGTGGGCGCCCGAGGCGACACCGGCGTTGTTGCACACGACGTGCACGCCGCCGAAGTGTGAGACGGTCGCGTCGCGCAGCGCTTCGACCGACTCGAGCTTCGAGACATCGGTGGGAACTCCGATCACCTCGATGCCCTGATCGCTCAGTTCGGCGACCGTCGTCGCAAGCGCGGCCTCGTCGAGGTCGGCGAGTGCGAGCTTCATGCCCTCGGCGGCCATGCGTTCGCCCATCGCCCGGCCGATGCCCTTGGCCCCGCCGGTGATGACCGCCACCTTGCCGTTGAGTTCCTTCATTTCCGTCCCCCTTGGTTCGTTTCAATCGTTGTTGGATCGATGACGAGCCCGCGCAGCAGCGACGCTGCGCTTCGTGCGGAGAGTCTGCCCGGCGCGAAGTGTTGCCAGCGAGGTTCTGCGGCGGGCGCGCAGTACTGCCCCAGCACCGTGACGCGGTGCATCACCCGCTCGTCGTCGTAGTCACCGATCGCGTAGTGGCGCGTGCACCGGTTGTCCCAGATCACGATGTCTCCGGGTGACCATCGCCAACGAACGGTGAACTCGGGCGACTCACCGTGGGCGAAGAGTTGGTCGAGCAACGAATCGCTCTCGGTGGGCGAGGGCTGCGGGATGCGCTTGGTGAAGAGCCGGTTCACTGCGAGCGCACGTCGGCCGGTGACGGGATGGGTCAGCACGACCGGTCGCTCCGATTGCAGATCGGGTCGGCCCTGCGGCCACGCAGTGTGGATCGCGGTGAGCCCATCGAGCAGTTCTCGCATCGGCTCCGAGAGCGTCTCGAACGCCCTGTACTGGTTCGACCACATGGTGTCCCCGCCGACGGGTGGGGCCGAGATCTGTTGCAGCACCGCGGCGATGGGCGGTGTCTCGGTGAACACGACGTCGGTGTGCCATACGTCGGCACGACCGCCGCGCTCGGAGTGCAGCAGGGTCACCTCGGGCACGCCGTCGAGCTTCTCGGTGAGCGGGTGAACCTCGAGATCGCCGAATCGGCGGGCGAAGTCGCGCTGCTCGCCCGGAGCGAGGCCCTGTCCGGGGAAGAACAGCACCAAGTGCTCGAACCAGGCGTCGAGGATCTCGCCGAACGACGTCTCATCGACCATGCGTAGATCGACGTCGGTGACTCGTGCTCCGATGCTGCCGGTGAGGGGTTCGACGTGCACTCGGCTTCCTTCCTCGCGAACGAGCCGACCCTACCGTGTGACATCCGCTACGGTCGGAGGGCGGCCGAGCAGCCGCCGCCCGCATCGGGCGTGGATGACAGGTGGACGACGTCCACCGATCGAGGGGGGAACGATGGGATCGACCGTCGGACAGTTCTGCATCATGGTGAGCGACCTGGAGGAATCGGTCCGCTTCTACACCGAGATCATGGGGCTCCAGGAGCAGGGGCGCACCGAGATCCCCAATGTCAACGAGGTGCACCTCGCCGGACCCGAGGGTGGCGGTCGTCTGCAGTTGGCCAAGTTCAACCCGACGATGACCCCGCAGCCGATCGACCACGGCCGGGCGCTCTGGAAGATCTACATCAACGTCGACGACGCCAAGGGCACCTGGAAGAAGGCCGTCGATGCGGGCTACGAGTCTCACATGGAGCCCGAGCGTCTCGATCGTTGGCCCGTCATCGTCGGATTCGTCTCCGACCCCGATGGCTACCTGATCGAGATCATCGAGCACGAGGGCACTCGTCCGGGTCACTGAGTCAGCCAGGAATCGTCTGACGTCCGGCGACGGGCGCACGGAAGTGAGGGAATCCATGAACGCCGATGATCTGATCCTCATCAGTGTCGACGACCACATCGCCGAGCCGGCGAACATGTTCGACGCGCACGTTCCGGCCAAGTACAAGGAGCACGCACCGCGAGTCCTCATCGAGGACAGCGGCATCGAGCAGTGGTGGTATGGCGACATCCGTGGACGCAACCTCGGCCTCAACGCCGTCGCCGGCAAGCCGCGTGAGTACTACAACGTCGACGCTGCTCGCTACGACGAGATGCGTCCCGGTTGCTTCGACGTGCACGAGCGCATCCGTGACATGAACGCCGGCGGTCAACTCGCTGGTCTCAACTTCCCGAACTGGACCGGCTTCTCCGGCCAGGTGCTCAATCAGGGTCCCGATCGCACGATCAACGAGATCATGATCAAGGCCTACAACGACTGGCACATCGACGAATGGTGCGGCGCCTACCCCGGTCGATTCATCCCGTGCGGCATGTTGCCGCTGTTCGACGTCGAGCTGGCGGCCAAGGAGGTGCGACGCCTCGCCGAGAAGGGATGCCATGCGGTGACCTTCCCCGAGAATCCGGCCGCACTCAACATGCCCTCGATCCACTCGGGCTATTGGGATCCGCTGTTCGCCGCGTGCGTCGACACCGACACCGTGCTGTGCTGCCATCTCGGTTCGTCATCGAGGAGCGCGCAGACGACGCCCGACGCCCCTCCCGGTGTCGCGATGTCACTGTCGTCGGCCGGCACCGTCTACACGCTCATCGACCTCGTGTGGGCCACGTTCTGGGAGCGGTTCCCGACCCTCAAGTTCTCGCTCACCGAGGGCGACATCGGTTGGATCCCGTACTTCCTGTGGCGTGCCGAGCACGTCAACGATCGTCACGGCGGGTGGATCGCGCACGACTTCTCGAAGACCGGTGGCCCGACGCAGATCTTCCGCGACCACATCCTGGTGTGCTTCATCAAGGAGACCGTGGGGCCCGAACTGTTCTCGCACTTCAACATCGACAACGTGTGCTGGGAGTCGGACTACCCGCACTCCGACGGCACGTGGCCCTACGCACCGGAGGAGTTGCTCAAGACCCTCGACGGGTTCAGCGACGAGATCATCAACAAGGTCTCGTACGAGAACGCGATGAAGCACTACAACTTCGACCCGTTCAAGTACCGCCCGAAGGAGCAGTGCACGGCGGGTGCGCTGCGGGCCGAGTCGCCCGATGTCGACACCGTCACCCTGGTCGGTCGTCTGGCCGATGAGCGCGACGTGGCTTCGTGGAAGGCGATCGTCTCAGGCGGGGGAGCAGTGGCGAAGCCGGCAGGCAAGGCCTGACTGCAGCACCATGCCGGTGAGCGGGTCGATCCCGTCATCGGCGCTGGTCAACCTGCTCACGTCGCACGCTTCCGACCCGTGACCGATCGTCACGGTGTCGGGGCGTAGACGAGCATCCGATCGGAGAGGGCCAGTCACCGAACCGTTCGCGGTCTCGACCTCGACGATGGTGCCGTCGCCACCGAACTCGGCGGCGACGTCGGGGTGGACGCGAACCGAGATCTGCTCATCGGTGGTCTCTGCCAGTCGCTCGAACTGTGAGTTCATGAGGCGGAGACGACGGTGCGGGACGAGGACGAGGTTTCGCTCGCCGGGGAGGATGGGCCGCGCGATCGCCCGTTCCAGTGCGGCGAGGAGGTCGGGCGGGGCGAGCCTCCAACGGCCATCCGGGAGAACGCGTTCGCGCACCCACCCATGGACGGGGCCCGAGTGGACGAGCGCAGTCGCCGACGACCGCAGTGCATCGGCGCCGACCCGACTCCGTGCCATCACCGGCAGCAACAGATCGACCTCATCCACGGAATCGGGGTCCGGCCCCACGACGTCGAGTCCGAGGCGAACCCCGAGTCGTCCGAGCGACCACCACACGGGACGCCTCTCGGCGGCCGGTTCGACGACACGAGGCGTGAACTGGCCAGCCACTGCGAGCTGATACCCGTCGAGCAGCCACGTGAGGTCGGCGCGCTCGAGTTGATCGACGGCGGGCAGCACATGTGTGGCGAGGTCGGTCGTCGCGGTGGGAAGCACATCGACCACGGCGAGCACGTCGAGTGTGGAGAGTGCGCGTCGCGTTCGTTCGGTGTCGGGGAACGCGAGCGCAGGATTCCCTCCGATCACGAAGAGTGCACGCACATTGCCGTGCTCGATCTCGCTGATCAGGGCGGCGCATGGCCATTCGTCGAAGCGACGGGGGAACTCCGGGCGACTGGGCGGGCCCTCGCCGGGTGAGCCGTCGCCGGTCGGCAATTCGCGCTGGTCGAGTTGCAGGAGCAACCCCGGGTTGAACCACATGCCACCGGGCGTGTCGTAGGAGTCGGTGACGATGTGCAGGGCCCAGAGCAGGTACTCGGTGATCGAGGCATGCTCCGACATCGAACAGCCGGTGCCGGTGAGTGCATTGACACGAGCGTGGCGTCGGACGGCGGCGACGAGATCGGTGATGGCGTCGGCCCCGAGATCGGTCAAGTTCGCGACGACATCGAGCGAGAGTGGTTGCAGGGCCGCGCGCAGGAGATCGGCACCATCGGCTCGCCCTACGACATCGTGGTCGTCGAACAACTCGCGCACGAGCCACGCGAGCAGGATCCAGTCGGAACCCGGTCGTGGCTGGAGATGGACGTCGGCCATCGCCGCGGTCTCGGTGCGACGAGGATCGACGACGATGAGTTCGCCACCGCGTTCGCGCAGCGCGCGCAGGCGACGCACGGGGTCGGGCATGGCGTTGGAATGGCCATGCGACACGACCGGGTTCGATCCGAACAGGATCAGGAGTGTGGCCTCGTCGGCATCCCAGACGGGGGTCAGGCCCGACCAGCCGCCCACCGATTCAGCGACCAGTGGCTTGCATGGCGTGTCGATGGTGGTCGCCGTGTACTTCTGCCTCGAGCCGAGGCGATGGAGCAGGCGCTCGGCCGCTCGTCTTCCCGCGGTGTCGAAGGCCGATCCACTGGCCAGGTACATGGCCACGCCGTCGGGCCCGATCGACGATCGAACGTCGTCGACGCTGACCGCGAGGTCGTCGAGCAGTTCGTCCCAACCGACGACGCGCCGTGCGTCGGCGCGCCCCATGAGCGGCTGGTCGATCCGGGCCGGGTCATGGTGCAGTTCGCCGATCGCTCGGCCCTTGGGGCACGAGTAGCCGCGGGACAACGGATGTTCGACGTCGCCCCGCACCCGGATGACCGATGGGCCTTCAGTCGTCACGACCAAACCGCACATCGCGTTGCACACACGGCAGAAGGTCTGGTGCTCGGTCGTTGACATCGAATGGTGTCCTATCATGCCGACCGTGACGACCAAGGCTCCCGACCGCACGCCACTCGATCCGGGCGACGGTGCGCTCGAGCTGGCCGATCACCGGATGGCAGCGACGACTCCGCTCATGTGGATCATGTTGCTGGCGCTCTGTGCGGTGCTGGCGGCTGCGGTCGTCTGGTCGGTGTTCGGGAGGGCGCCGACGGTGGTCTCGGGTCGCGGAATCATCCTTCCGCCGGATGGCACCTACGAGATCGGGGTCCCCTACGAGGGCACGGTCGAGACGCTGCTGATCGACGTCGGATCTCCGGTGGCCGAGGGCGACGTCGTCGCGGTGATCCGGGGACCTGACGGGGTCCCTCATGAGGTGCGCAGTGTCGTAGCGGGAACGGTCACCCAGATGTTCGTGAAGCGCGGTACCTACGACCGCAATGGGGCAGCGCTCGCCCTCGTGGAACCCTCCACCGACAACCTCGGAGTCGTCGCATACGTCGACGCGGCGTCGGGCAAGGACATCGAACCGGGGATGCGTGTCTACGTCCAGCCATCGTCGGCTCCTGCTGCCCAGTACGGCACCATGGTCGGACGAGTCGTCGCGGTCTCGTCGGCTCCGGTCGACAGCGCACGGATCGAACTGATGGTCGGTCGCAACGCAGCACTCGTGCAGCGATTGACGGGTTCGGGTGCGGTCGACGAGGTGATGATCGACATCGAGGACGCGCCCCAGAACGCGAGCGGGTTCAGGTGGTCCTCCGGCCGAGGTCCCGATTACGAGATCACGAGCGGCACGCTCGCGTCCGTCGAGATCATCACCAGCGATCGCGCTCCCATCAGACGGCTCCTGGGCTGACGCATGACGGATCTCGCCGACGCACCCGTCGAGGGGTCGGGTCTCGACGCTGAACGTTCGTCGGTGGTCTCGACACTCCTGGCGCGATTCGGACGACACGTCGATCCGTCGGTCATCTCGGCGGCGCTCGTACCGGTCGAGGCATTCGAGGAGATCGATGCCGTAGCAGCCGGCGCCCGGTCCTACGGATTGCGCCGACCGGCGACCGATCGTTCGATCGACGGATTCGAGCCGAGCGCATCGTTCGTCGCCGATCCCGACGCACGTGTCGACCGCACGCTCGCTCTCTACCGTGGAGCGTTCGGCGCCCTGTGGTTCCTCGTGATCGCCGCGGTGTTCCTCGTCATCCCGGGGGTCGCGGTTCCAGCACTCGTGCGCTACTTCGTCGACACGTCGCTGGTCGGGGGCATGGACGCGTCCGAGGGCACCGTCGTGCTCGCGCTCGTCGCCGCCGCGATCGTCACGTATCTGTTGTCGTACATCGAATACGTGATCCTCGGTCGTCTCGCGCAGCGCATGAAGGTATTGCTCGAGGCTCGCTTCGTCCGGCACCTCCTCCGGCTACCGATCCCCGAGGTCGAACGTCGTCAGGCCGGCACACTCTCACTCGAGGCCGGGTCGACCTCCCGACTCGCCCATCTCGCCGCCTTCTATGTCCCGGAGTCGATGCTCAACGTCGTCACGGTCGTCCTGTTCTTCGCCGTCATGACTGCCTACAGCTGGAAACTCTCGGTACTGACCCTGGTGCTGGTGATCGCGTACTTGGCCCTCGTCCAGTTGCTCATGCGCAACCGAGGTCCGGTCGATCGGGCGCTGCTCGACGCGCGGGTCGAGCTCGAACGCTTCACGATCCAGGGAATCGAGTCGATCGAATCGATAAAGGCGTCCTCGTCGGAGCATGAGTTCCGGGCGCAGTGGGCAAATCGACAGCGAGCGCTCCGAGCCGCGACCTCTCGTGTGAATGTCCTCGGACAGGTGATCGCCATCACTGCGCCGATGTTCCAGTTGCTCTCGATCGGCCTCGTGATCATCGGAGGCGCTGCGCTCGTACTCGGCGGCACCCTCACCCTCGGCACGTTGGTCGCCTTCCAGGGCCTGCTCGCAGCGATGATGATGAACCTCAGTTACGTCGTGTTCGCGGGGTCGTCGGTCCCTGAACTCTCGAATCGCCGGCAGCGCATGGATCGCGTGCTCGCCGAACCCGAGGACATGGAACTGTCGGCACGGTCGGTCCTCGTCCAGGAGCCGATCGAGCGAGGCGCAGGATCGATCGAGGTGAGGGGGCTCGTCTTCGGATATGACCGGTCGGCGCCGCCGCTCATCGACGGGCTGGGATTCTCGGTCGCGCGAGGCGGTCGTATCGCACTCGTCGGTGCGAGCGGCAGCGGCAAGTCGACGGTTGCGAAGATGGTGACGGGACAGGTGGTGCCGTGGCAGGGAGAGATCCTCTTCGACGGTGTGGCCCGCGCTGCCATCGGTGGCGAGGATCTCGCGTCGATCGTTGCCTACGTCGCCCAGGAGACGACCCTGTTCGAGGGCACGGTCATGGAGAACCTCACGATGCTCGACGATTCGATCCCCGCAGAGGCGGTCGAGCGGGCCGCGGCCGACGCCTGCATCCTCTCCGAGATCTCGCGTCGTCCTGGTGGCCTTCGGTCGCGGGTCGATCCGGGTGGTCGCAACATGTCCGGCGGGCAACGTCAACGCATGGCGATCGCACGTGCTCTCGTGCGCGACCCGGAGATCATCGTGCTCGACGAGGCCACGAGCGCGCTCGACCCGATCGTCGAATTCGAGGTGGAGCAGAAGCTCCGGGAGCGCGGCATCACCTCTCTGGTCATCGCGCATCGCCTCTCGACCATCCGCGACGCCGACGAGATCATCGTGCTCGGAGCCGGTCGCGTTCTTCAGCGCGGCACTCACGACGAACTCGTGTCCGTGCCCGGCCACTACAAGGATCTCGTCGATGGCTGACGAACGCGAACAGTCGAGGGCAGCCGCAGTCGTCGACCATCTCACCTCCACACTCGACTCCAACCCGGTACCGAGGCCCCTCGCAGGCTCACATGGGCTCATGGCCGCGATGTCGGTCCTGGCCCGCAGTCTGGGCCGTGAGGTCCGCGAGCCGACGGCGGATGTGGAGGGTCGACTCCTCGACCCCGTCACTGCCATCGCGGAGTCGTCCCATTTGGTCGTCCGTCGGGTCACACTTGCGCCGCGCTGGTGGGCCGCGGTCGAGCAGCCACTACTCGTGTACACGCTCGATGGAGCGCCGGCGAGCGTGGTTCCCATCTCCCCTCGGTGGTTCGACCCGCGCCCGGTGACCGCGATGGTCGTCGATCCCGCCACTGGGGTCAGCGCCCGACTCGGTCGATCCTCGGCGGCCCGTCTCCGAGCCGATGCGTGGAGTGTCGCGGCCCCGCTCGACGACACCGCTGACGCCCGCGAACTCTCTCGTTGGTCGCTGTCGGGGAGCGCGCGAAGACTCGTCCTCATCGTCGTACTCGCCCTACTGGGCGCCCTCTTGGGCCTCGTGGCACCAGCGATCACGAGTCTCATCTTCAAGGAGATCGTTCCGAGGGCCGACCGCAGTCGACTGTGGGGGGTGTTCGTCGCACTGCTCCTCGCCACGGTCGGTCTCGTCGTCGTGCAATACGTGCGTGGAGTGCTGGTCGTTCGTGTCCACGATCGGTTCGACGACCGTTTCCAGTGGCGGCTCCTCAACCGGATGTTGGAGCTTCCGGCCTCATACTTCCGGGGCCGCGAGTCAGCATCGATCGCCGACGAGGTTCTGTCGCCCGCGAACGCTCGCGCGCAGCTCAACGACTGGACCATCGCCGAGGTCGTCACGAGCGCGTTCGCACTCGTGAACCTCGTGGTGATGATCGCGGTGAGTCCGGGTGTCGGTCTCGTGCTCGCCCTGCTCTCGCTCGTGATGTTGGTGCTTCGCACACGCACCGAGCTCAGGCTTCGGGCGATCGCCAAGGCACTCCTTGCGGCTCGGGCCTCCGACAATGGCCGGGTCCTGCAGATGCTGCACAACATCGTCTCGATCCGTGGCTCCGATTCGACGGAGCGGATGTTCGAGAAGTGGGCCAGGGGCGCGCGTCACGCCAATGAGGTCCTCGACGAGCAGTACCGCTCCTACCGGGTCAGTCGGTCGGTCGATCGTGCGTGGAATGCGTTCGCCACTGCGGTGCTCGTCGCCGCCACCGTGATGTTGGGGTCGTCATCGTTCACGGCGGGCGGATTCATGGCGTTCTACGTCGCGTTCCTCCAGTTCCTCACGGCGCTGCGTCAGTTGAGTCTCGGATCGGTCGCGGTACTCGGGACGGTTCCGATCATGGAACGCGCCGACCCCATCCTCGGGTTCCCGACCGAGTACACCGGCGATAGACGCCATCCCGGTCTCATCGAGGGCCGAATCTCACTTCGAGACGTGGTGTTCCGGTACGAGCCCGATGGGCCCCCGATCCTCGACGGACTCTCGCTCGAGATCCTTCCCGGTGAGTTCGTCGCCCTCGTCGGCGCATCGGGCAGCGGCAAGTCGACCGTGCTCCGGCTCCTGCTCGGCGTCGAGCAGGCGGAGTCGGGATCGATCACGATCGACGGGAGCGAACTCGAGACGCTCGACCAGGTGGCGCTGCGCCGACAGTTCGGAGTGGTGCTTCAAGAAGGCGCCATCTTCGGAGGAACCGTGCGCGAAGTCATCGCCGGCGCGAACAGGGTGAGCGACGACGACGTGCTGCGGGTCGTGCGAGATGCGGGCCTCGAGGGTGATCTGGCTCGAATGCCCAATGGTCTCGACACCGATGTCGGAAACGGGGGATCGCTGCTCTCGGGAGGGCAGAGGCAGCGGATCTTGATCGCCCGCGCGATCGTGACCCGCCCGAGAGTGCTCCTGCTCGATGAAGCCACGAGTGCACTCGACAACGTGACGCAATCCATCGTGTCCGACGCCGTCTCCGGTCTGACCATCACTCGCATCGCCGTCGCCCACCGACTCAGCACGATCATGGCGGCCGATCGGGTCGTCGTCGTCAACGCCGGCCGAGTGGTGGAGCAGGGCCCGCCGCGTGATCTGGTGAATTCCGGTGGACCGTTCAGCGTCCTCGCGGCGCGCCAGACCGTCTGATCAACGAGGTTCGATCCGACCAGGGTCGGGGTCGCGCCACATGCGCCAGATCGTCGGGCTGTCGGCCACTCGCACCTCGCCGACGACGGTGAATCCGAAACGTTCGTAGAACGGCAGGTTGTCGGGCTTCTGGGTCTCGAGGTAGGCGGGCTCGAGCACTTCGTCGCAGCGATCGAGCACTGGTTCGAGGAGTGCTCGACCGAGGCCACGGCCCTGCATCGAGGGATCGACGCCCAGCACCGCGAGGTACCAGTGGGGTTCGGTCGGATGCGCCCTCTCGACCGCGTCGAGGAGGCGAAGGCCGGTGCGACGGTTCGTGCCGTTGAGGAGCGCCCTCGCGCACGCGAGGTAGATGCGGAGCTCTCGTCCCTTGGGGCGGGGTAGCGCCCCGGGTGGATACCACGTGGCCGACCCGACCACCCGTTCGGCTCGACGGGCGACCCAGACCTCCCCGTGGTCCGCGCCATCTCGAACCATGGCGCCGAGGAAGATCGGCAGCGCGCGGTGCTCGTCGACGCAGGTGCGGGCGAAGAAGCCGAAGAGCGGATCGGGCCAGAAGGCTCGCGAGGCGGTGGCGATGGCGTCATCGAGTTCGTGGCGCTGCATCGGTGTGACCTCGTGCATGGCCGCAGGGTAGACGTCGGCGCGCGTCGGTCGCCGGTAGGGTGATCTCGCGCCGGGGGGCGCGTGAGGGGGAGACATGACCGCTGGGAATGACACCGGAATCGTCGCTGTCGTCACGGGAGCGAGCCGCGGCATCGGAAAGGGCATCGCGCTCGAACTGGGAGCCATGGGAGCGACCGTCTACGTGACCGGTCGAACGGTCGACGCCGGTGCATTGCCCGGCACCATCGGCGAGACGGCGGCGCAGATCGACGAACTCGGCGGACACGGGATCGCAGTGGCGTGCGATCATCACGACGACGAACAGGTGCGCGCTGTGTTCCAGCGCGTCGCCGCCGAGCAGGGTCGCCTCGACATACTCGTCAACAACGTCTACTCCGCACCCGATCTCGTGCCGTGGCTCGGCAAGCGCTTCTGGGAGCTCCCGATCGAGGCCTGGGACCAGGTCATCGACATCGGCACGCGTTCCCACTACGTGTCGAGCGTGTTCGCAGCACCGCTCCTGCTCGAGGCCGAGCGGGGTCTCATCGTCAACGTCTCGTCGTCGGGCGCGGTGAGTTATGGCCACAACGTCGTCTACGGCGTGGGCAAGGCCGCGGTCGACAAGATGACCGCCGACATGGCGCTCGAGCTCGAGGGCACCGGCGTGAGCGTCGTGTCGCTGTGGCCGGGCCTGGTGCATACGGAACTGCTCGACATGGGTGCGACCCGTGATGGCGACGAGGTCTACATCGAACTCCCCGGTGAAGGACGGTTCGACCTCTCAGGAGCAGAATCTCCGCGGTTCCTCGGTCGAGCCGTGTGCGCGATGTGGAACGACCCCGGTCTCGCTGCACGCTCGGGCAAGCCGTTCAGTTCATCGGCACTCGCACGTGAACTCGGTTTCACCGACCTCGACGGAACCATCCACGAGGTGCTGCTCCGACCGGACGCATGATGCCGCGCATCGAGTCCCCACTGATCTCGGAGATTTCACCGTGAGCGGAACGGACCTCGATCTGGTGATCCGTGGGGGCACGGTCGTCGACGGCACGGGCTACCCGCGTCAGCGTGCCGATGTGGGTGTGCATGACGGGCGCATCGTCGCCGTCGGTCGGGTGCCCCAGCGCGGCCGGCGCGAGATCGACGCCACCGGGCACGTCGTGACGCCTGGATTCATCGACGGTCACACGCACATGGACGCTCAGGTGTTCTGGGACGAGTTGGGTTCGTGTTCGTGCTGGCACGGCGTCACGACCGTGGTGATGGGCAACTGCGGCTTCACCATCGCTCCAGCCCGACCCGATGCACGAGATCTCGCCGTGCGCAGCATCGAACGGTCCGAGGACATCTCGGCCGATGCCATGGCTGCCGGCGTGCCGTGGAACTGGACGACGTTCGCCGAGTACCTCGACGCGATCGAGTCGACTCCCAAGGCGATCAACTACGCGTCGAACATCGGACACAGTGCGCTGCGTTCCTACGTGATGGGGGAGCGCGCGTTCCACGATGCGGCGACCGACGACGACCTCGCGGCCATGGAGCGCGAACTGCTCGACGCACTGGGTGCTGGTGCGTGGGGGTTCACGACCTCACGCACGGTGCATCACATGACTCCCGCAGGCGACCCCGTGGCTTCACGTCTGGCCGAATGGAGCGAGGTCGACGCACTGGTTCGGGCCATGGGCCGACTCGGTGTCGGCACGTTCCAGATGGTGGAGGATCCGCCGACACCCGAGCGTCGAGCGGAACGTGACGCCGAACTGGTCTCGTTGGCCGCCGAGTCAGGGGTGCCCTTCCTCATCGGTGCCACTGGCTCCTCGACCCGCCCCCTCGAACTGATCGAGGCAACGCTGGCAGCCGGCGGGCGCATGACCGGCATGGCTCACCCACGCGGCATCGGCACGATGTCGTCGTTCCGCAGTCAGTTGCCCTTCGATTCGCTTCCCGAGTGGGCCGAGGTGCGAGCGAAGGGTCACGACGCGTTCGTGGCGGCACTGCGCGATCCCGTCGCTCGCGAGCGACTCGTGGCGGCGGCTCGCGATGCGAACTACGCCGCGACCTACGGTGGTGAGGCGCGCCCGCCCGACTTCGAACGAATGCGAGTGCTCGATCGTCCGATCCCGCCCAATCCCTCGGTGGCCGAGGTCGCAGCCGCTCGTGGCGTGCATCCGGTCGAGGCCATGATCGATCTCTCGCTCGAGTCCGACTGCGAGATCTTCTTCGTACAGAACCTCTCGCCGTTCGATCACGACGCGGTGCGAGATGTCATGAAGTCGCCCTACACGGTCATGACGTTCTCCGACTCGGGTGCACACGTCAGTCAGATGACCGATGCGTCGATCTTCACCCACTTCCTCGCCCATTGGGTGCGAGAGCGTGGCGACTTCACCTTGGAGGAGGGCGTGCGGATGATGACCCTCGCACCAGCTCGCGCGTGGGGCTTCCACGACCGAGGTCTCGTGCGCGAGGGCCTCGTCGCCGACCTCGTGGTGTTCGACCCCGAAAGCGTCTCGCCTGCGATGCCGAGGCTCGTGCACGACCTTCCCGCAGGTGCTCGTCGCATCGAACAGCGCTCCAAGGGATTCCTCGCCACCGTCGTCGGGGGTGAGGTCACCATCGAACACGGATCACCCACGGGCGCTCGTCCCGGACGTCTGCTGCGCGGCCCCCTCGGTCGCTGAGAGGAACCACAATGGCAACCACTCCCTGGATCATCTCGGTCGACGACCATGTGGTCGAACCTCCGTCGGTCTGGGTCGATCGCCTTCCCGCCGCCCTGCGCGAGCGCGGTCCGCATGTCGTGCAGGACACCTGCGAGATGCGCTTCGATCAGAAGACCGGCGCGCACTCGTACGTGAAGGGTGGCGATGGTCCCATCACCGACTGGTGGGTCTACGGCGACGCGCTGCGCCCCATCCCGCAGGTCATGGCGTGCGCGGGCTTCGATCCCGAGCAGTTCACGTTGCAACCGATCCCGTTCGCGGAGATGCGACCGGGCTGCTTCGACCGTGACGCCCGCCTCGCCGACATGGACGCCAACCGCGTCGAACGCTCACTGTGCTTCCCGACGTTCCCACGCTTCGCGGGCCAGATGTTCCTCGAGGCGACCGACAAGGAGGTCGCTCACCTGTCGGTGCGAGCGTTCAACGACTGGATGATCGACGAGTGGTGCGGCCCGAGCGGTGGACGCCTGATCCCGCTGTGCCTCGTCCCGCTGTGGGACGCGTCGCTCGCGGCAGCCGAGGTCCGCCGCGTCGCCGCTCTCGGTTGCCGCGCGATCACGTTCCCCGAACTGCCCACGTACCTCGGTCTCCCATCGATCCACGATCGCGATGGCTGGTGGGAACCCCTGTGGGCCGCGTGCGACGAGACCGGCGTGACGGTGCACATGCACATCGGCTCCGGTTCTCGCATGCCGCAGACGAGCTCCGACGCACCATCCGGTGTCGGGGTGGCAGTCACGTCGATCAACGCGTTCATGGCCCTGGCCGACTGGCTGTTGTCGGGGGTCCTCGCCCGGTATCCGAACATCAAGATCGCGTTCTCCGAGAGCCAGGTCGGCTGGATGCCCTATGTGTTCGAGCGCTGCGATCGCGTGTTCCAGCAGAGCTCGGGCTGGTCGAAGATCAACGAGTCGGTCACCGAACTCCCGTCGTCGTACGTGCCGGGTCGTGTCTACGGTTGCTTCTTCGACGATTCGGTGGGCATCGCCAACCGCGAGCAGATCGGTGTCGGCCAGTTGCTGTTCGAGGTCGACTATCCCCATCAGGATTCGACCTGGCCCAATACTTCGGCCGTGGTCGAACGCATCGCCGCCGAGGTCACGCCCGGGGAGTTGGTTCGGATCATGCGCACCAACGCCATCGAGTTGCTCGACCTCGACCCGACCCCTCTGAAGGGCTGATCCCACTCAGAGCAGATGCTCGACCAGTCCCTCGACCATCCACTGCGGATAGCCCTCGAGGGTCACCTCGGTGACCTCGTCGGGATGCCAATCGAGCGCAGTGCGCACGCTCGGGTCGAGGTAGTACGCGCCAGCGACACAGACGCGGAGCGCTCGTAGCGCCCTCGGGTCGTCGCGCTCGAGTCGCAGGAGTGCGGCCTCCGCATCGTCGTCTCCGGAAAGGGCACGCAGCAGGTGCTCGCCCTGTTCGCCGCGCAACGTGAGCACCGTGTCGAGGTGACGTGAGAGGGCGATCGAGGATGGTGCGGGCATCCGCGCAGTGCCGGGTATCAATCCATCCGCGAGCAGGGCGAAGCGCTCGAGTGCCGCGACGTCGACGACGACCGGCGATGAGGTGTCGGCAGTTCGATGCGCAACGCGGTTCGGCGCGAGCGGACGGCCCGGATCGCTACGGCGGAAGAACTCATCACGTCGCTCGATGAGTCGGTCGGCGAACCGACTGGCGAGCGCGGAGATGGTCGAGGTCGGATTGGCCGAGCCGCTGGTGACGAACACACTGCCGTCGATGATGCCGAGGTTGGTGATGTCGTGGCACATGCCCCACGGGTCGACCACCGACGTGGCGGGGTCGGTTCCCATGCGTGCGGTGCCCATCAGATGTCCGTTCGCCACGAAGCCCGACGCCTCGACCGAGCGCGCTCCTGCTGCGAGCAACGACTCGCTGGCTCGCTCGACCATGAACGCCATCATCCGACGCGAGTTCTCCGAGAGTCGGTACTCGACTCGTGCGCACCGCATGCCCGTCGCATCGAGCTCATCGGTGAGCGTGACGCAGTTGTGGGCCTCGGGGAGGTCCTCGCACAGGATCGCCCATTGGGCGATGTGGCCGAGTCGTGACTGCACATGGTCGTGGTGTCGGGCACCCCATGCGCCATCGGGATCGGGTGTGAGGAGCATTCGCAATGGGCCGCCCGAAGTCCCGAGCCCCCAGGTCGACCCCCGAACGAACCCACGCGTGGCGTCACTCGTCGCGAACTGCATCGACTGGATGAGAGCTCCGTTGTGCGCCCGCCATCCGTGGAGGTCGTCGTCGAACACTCCGACGACGGTTGCGAGCGGATGCAGCATGAGGTTGCGGCCGACGAGCCCGCTCGAGTTGGCGAGTCCATCCGGATGGCGTTCATCGCCAGATGCGAGCAGCAGCCGTGCGGTGCCCACGGCATTCGCAGCGAGAAGTACGACGTCCGCTCCCGAGAAGTGCATCGATCCCGAATCGTCCATCCACTCGACGCCGCTCACGCGATCGCCATCGCCCATCACGACCCTGTGCACGGCCGCACCAGAGGCGAGCACACCTCCCTCGGCGACGAACGACGCCCAGTGCGTGACGTCGGTCGAACCCTTGGCGCCCTCATTGCATCCCTGACCACATGTGCCGCGTTGTACGCAGGGCCGCTGGGCACCGTGGTGCACGGACGCGATCGCGTTCTGCGCCGGCCACCAGTGCCACCCGAGTCGATGATGGGCGCGCGCCACGCGTAGGCCGGCCTCACCGATGGGGAGCCCCGGCAGTGGGGGGTCGGCGCACTCGGGATAGGCCGGATTCCCACCGACACCGGACACGCCGAACTCGATGTCGGTGCGTTCGTAGTGGGGGAGCAGGTCCTCCCACGTGAGGGGCCAGTCGTCGGCGACTCCATCGACGGTTCGCACGCGGAAGTCATCCGGGAGCATGCGGGGCCACTGCGCGTTGTAGAGCACCGTGCCGCCACCGACTCCTGCGAAGTCGAGCAGGCCCACATCGGACTGGCTCACGTCGATGGCCGAATCGGCGGGCCCTCGCCGCACGTTGGGGTTCGACGACCACTGCCGGGCCGATGCCAACTCCCATTCCGGCTTGCCGCCGGGATACGAGGCCCTGTCGGTCCATCCACCGCGCTCGAGCACGCGCACCGAGAGTCCGGCGTCGAGCAGGCGACGCGCGGCGACGGCGCCGGCCGCGCCCGCTCCGACGATGAGCACGTCGGAATGTGGTGTGGACGAGGTTTTCAGGGTCGACCGACTCCGGCGATGTCGACATCGATGGCGATGATCACGCCGGTCGGCGCGGCGCGCACGACGTCACGTTGCCAATCGGCCGCCGCGCACACGAGCAGTGTGCGTCGATCGGCGCCGCCCAACACGCATGCCACGGGTACGAGGTCCCCGAAGTCGATCTCATGTGTGGTCTCGCGTCCGGGCCGCGCCCGGAACACGCGGTGGGCCACGGGATCGGCCACCCACACCGCTCCCTCGGCGTCGAGGCAGATGCCATCGGGCGGCGCGAAGGGCAGCCGTGAACCTTCGGCTGGCACGAGTTCGGCGTAGACCCGCCGGTCGGAGAGGGTGCCGTCGGCCGCTCGCGAGAACGCAGTGATGTGTCCGGCTGCGCTCTCGGCGACGAGCAGCGTCCCTCCGTCCTCGGTCAGCACGTGGCCGTTGGGTGACTGCAGATCGTCGGCCGCACACCACCAGGTGCCGTCGGCGTGCACGCCGAAGGTCTGACCGGCACGTCGCTCCGACTGCGGATCGTGGATGAATGCACCCATGTCACCGACGTATGCCGTGCCGTCGGCGGCGACGATCATGTCGTTGAGCGAACCACGGGCCGCCGACGAGAGGTCGGCGTGCAACACGAGACGGTCACCGTCGAGGCGCCGCAACTGCTGTGACTCCATGGCCACGACGAGGAGGCGGCCATCGGGTAGCCAGCCGAGCCCCGACGGTTCGTCGTCGGGCATCTCGGCCTCGGTGCGCGACTCGCCGTCGACGGTGCAGGACACGACCCGATGGGCGTGCATGTCGCTGAACCAAAGCCTGTCGCCATGCCAGCGCGGGCCCTCTCCGAAGGCCAGGCCGTCGAGGATGGTTCGCAGTTGCATCGCTGCCCCCTGCCGGCGGGGTCGAACGCCCGAGCGCCGGTGCGGAATCGACAGTACCGTCGCGCTCGACGATGGGAGGTGGGCGATGGTGGTGCTGCTGGTGGCGGTGGTCGTTCTCGGCATCGGCGTGGCGGTCTGGGAGATCCTGGCGGCTCGGCGTGCGGCCCGGCGCAGCACTCGGGCCCAGCTCGACGCCCTGCGGCGGGTGGTTGACCCCGATCGCAACCCGCCGGAGGGCGAATCCGGCCAGTCCTGACGCCGATCGCGCCCCATCATTGCGGGAGCGACACGGATCTGTAATCATTCCGTCATATGGAACGCCCCTCGGCAGCCCCGAGCGACGCAGGTCGCACGCAGTTCCGCATGGGCTCCGGCCGGCCGAGTTCGACTGGCCGCTCGCTGCGTCGAGTGCTCGGTAGCGGCGCAGTCCTCATCGCACTCGTGAGTGGTTCGGCGATCGTCGCACCGGCTGGCGCCTCCCAGCTCACCGACAAGCAGGCCGAAGCCAAGCAGGTGGCCGACAAGTTGGCCGGCTTGCAGGCGCGCGCCATGGAACTCGGCGCTCAGTACGAGGCGGCCAACTACCAACTCCACCTGGCCGAGCAGCGTGTCGCCGAGGCCAAGGCTCTGTCGGCGCGCACCCAGGCCGAGGCCGAGCAGCGTCGCAACGACCTGAAGCGCTTCGCCATCGCGGCGTATCAGACCGGCAACGACAGTCCGGAGATCGATGCGTTGCTCACCAGTGACGCCACCAGTGGCGTGCAGAAGCGTTCGTATCTCGCCGACATCTCGGGCAATCGCCAGGATCTGGTCGATGCTCTCAACGCGGCGAAGCAGGCCGCTGACGAGGACGCGGTGCGTCTGAAGGACGCGGAGGCCGACGCCGCGTCGTACGCCGCCGAGATCGAGAGTGCGAAGAGGGCTGCGGATGCGGCTGCCGCCGAGCAGCGTGCGCTCGATCAGAAGGTTCAGGGCGAGCTCAAGGTGCTCGTCGATGCCGAGAACGCCCGCAAGGCGGCCGAGGCCGCGGCCCGCAGTGCATCCGCTCGCGCCGCTGCCGCCGCCAACACGGGATCATCCAACCTCTCCGCCGTTCCGCCTCCCTCACCGGGCGCGGGCGCCGGTGGGGCCATCCGGGCCGCCATGACCCGCATCGGCGCGCCGTATGTCTGGGCCGCGTCGGGCCCCAATGCGTTCGACTGCTCGGGATTCACCCAGTGGGCCTACGCCCAGGTGGGGGTCTCCCTTCCGCACTTCAGCGGAGCCCAGTACCGGATGACCGTCCGCATCTCCCAGGGTCAGCTGCAGCCCGGTGACCTCGTGTTCTGGGGTTCTGGCGGTTCGGAGCACGTTGCCCTCTACATCGGGGGCGGACAGATCGTCCACGCCTTCGGGGCCCAGAGGGGCGTGGCCGTGACGGTCCTCGACGGCTGGTGGAAGGCACCCACGGGATACGGGCGC
>CAYVUO010000021.1:0-4721 GCA_964454715.1 uncultured Bifidobacterium sp.
CGACGGGTGTGCCAGAGCTCCGAAACTCGCTCGCACAGTTCGCGGAACCCCAGGTGTTGACCGCGAGTCTCCTTCGGGAGGTACGTGCCAGCGAAGAAGGGTCTTCCATCGGGGAGGCAGAACACGGTCATGGGCCACCCACCGTGACCATTCATGGCCTGCACCGCATCCATGTAGACCGCGTCGACGTCGGGGCGTTCCTCGCGATCGACCTTGATGCTCACGAAAAGCCGGTTGACGACCTCGGCGACGACGGGATCCTCGAACGACTCATGGGCCATCACATGGCACCAGTGGCACGCGGAGTAGCCGACCGACACCAGCACGGGAACGTCGCGACGTCGAGCCTCGGCGAATGCGTCGCCGCACCATGGCCACCACTCGATGGGGTTGTCGGCATGCTGCAGCAGGTAGGGACTGGTCTCATCCACTAGTCGGTTGGCCACGGCGGCAGGGTATCGGCGTCGTACGATCGCCACATGACCGGAACACCGAGGATCGCGTTCAACGACGGCCACTCCATCCCCCAGATCGGGTTCGGGGTGTTCCGCATCCCGGCCGAGGACGCCGAGCGGCTGGTGGGTGAGGCGATCGGCATCGGATATCGCCACATCGACACGGCCTGGGGCTACTTCAACGAGGAGGGCGTCGGGGCCGCGGTGCGCAACTGTGGTCTGCCGCGCGACGACATCTTCGTCACCACCAAGGTCTGGAACAGCTCGCAGGGACACGACCTCACCGTGGAATCGTTCGAGCGGTCGCTCGACACACTCGGCTTCGACGTGCTCGATCTGTTGTTGATCCACTGGCCCGCACCCGCGAACGATCTCTATGTGGAGTCCTGGGAGACGTTCATCGAGCTGCGGGAGAGTGGGCGGGTCCGGTCGATCGGTGTATCGAACTTCGAGCCCGAACACATCCATCGCATCGTCGAGGCGACGGGTGTCGTGCCCGCCATCAACCAGATCGAGCTCCATCCGTTCTTCCAGCAGCGGTTGCAACGTGACTTCCACGATCTGCACGGCATCGTCACCGAGGCCTGGGGCCCGATCGCGCGCGGCGCGGTGGCCGATGATCCCCTGTTGGTGACGCTGGCGAATTCCTACGGCCGTACGCCGGCGCAGATTGCCATCCGGTGGGAGATACAGCACGGCATCGTCACGATCCCGAAGTCGGAGAACCTCGATCGCATCGCGTCGAACTTCGATGTGTTCGACTTCGAGTTGAGCGCTGATGACATGGCGATGATCGACGCGCTCGATCGTCCCGATGGGCGCTTCGGTCCCGTGCCCAGCGAGATGAACTGAGTCAGCGGCCCTCGAAGTTGGGCGTTCGCTTCTCGACGAACGCCTTCATGCCCTCCTTGGCATCGGCCGAACGCATGACGGGCACCACGTGCGCGATCTCGATGGGCTGGGCCTCCGATTCGTGGAGCCATCCCGTGGCCAGCACCGAGGCCTTCGTGTTGCGGACGGCCAGAGGCCCGTTGGCGCAGATCACCGCCGCGATCTCCCGAGCCTTGGCCATGCCCTCGCCCTTCGGGGCCAGGTGGCTCACGAGACCCCAGCGCAATGCCTCCTCGGCATCGAGCACCCGGCCGGTGAGCAGCATGTCCATCGCGACGGCGTAGGGGATCTGGCGCTTGAGGCGCATCGTCGAGCCGGCTCCGGCGATGAGGCCCCGCTTGACCTCGGGAACCGCGAACGTCGCGTGTTCCTCGGCGATGCGGAGGTCGGTCGATTGCAACATCTCGCAGCCGCCTCCCATGCACTGACCATTGACGACGGAGATGATCGGCTTCGTGCACTGCGCAGTGAGCAACAGGCCGCGTCCGGTGATTCCGGGGTCATCGGCGAGGCGCTGCTGGATGCGCTGGGCCTCCTCGGTCATCTCGCCAGACATCCATCCGTCGTTGAGATCTCCGCCGGCGCAGTAGGCGATGTCGCCCGCCCCGGTGAGGATGACGGCGCGGATCGAATCGTCCTCGTCGGCCAGCTGCCACGCGTCGGCGAAGCGCACGAGCATGTCGGGTGTGAGCGCATTGCGACGCTCGGGCCGATTCATCGTGAGGATGAGCACTGCACCGTCGCGTTCGACGAGGAGGCTGGGGGAGTCGGTCATCGGGTGCTCCTTGTACTCGGGTGTTCAGAGGGAGTTGCGTCGGACCTTGCCGAGTGCGGTTCGGGGCAGCGCGTCGACGAGTTCGAGTCGATGCGGCGCACAGTACGCGGGCAGGGTGCGGCGAACGTGTTCGCGCAGTTCGTCGAGCGAGGGTGGAACTGTCGGATCGGCCGGAACGACCACTGCGGTCACGACATGGCCCCACTCGGCATCGGGTCGGCCGATCACCGCCACCTCGGCCACCGATCGCAGTTCTTCGAGCAGCGCTTCCACCGGTGAGGGCCACACCTTCTCGCCGCCGGTCACGATGACGTCACCCATTCGTCCGTGCACGGTGAGGCGCCCGTCGTGCAGCTCGCCGGCGTCACCGGTGCTGAACCATCCATCGGCATCGCGGGGGTCGGTGCCGTCTCGGTAGCAGCGAAGCAGCATCGGACCGCGCACCTCGATGATGCCGTCGCGCACGCGCAGTTCGACGCCATCGAGCACGACGCCATCGAGCACCACCGCGCTCGCTGTCTCGGTCATCCCGTAGGTGGCACGACAGTTGGTCGGTAGTCGATCGGGTGCGGCCGTGCCTCCCACGAGGATCGTGCGGAACGCAGCCGGATCGATGCGTTCGAGCGCGGTCGGCACGAGTGAGGTGAGCGTGACGCCGTCGCTCGCAGCGCGCTGTACGGAGGCGGCTTCGAATCGGTCATGCATCACCAGGCCGAGATCGAGTTCGAGGGCACGCACGATCACGGCGATGCCGGCGATGTGTGATGTGGGGAGACAGCACAGCCAGACATCGTCGGGGCGCGTGTCGATCGCGGCCGAGGTGATGCGGGCCGAAGCCCGAAGCGAGTCGTGCGTGTGCACCACACCCTTCGGCGCTCCGGTGCTGCCGGAGGTGGCGATGACGAGGGCATCACCGGTCTCCACGCCGATCGGATCCGGGAGCGCATGACGGATTCCGTCGGCACCGATGATCGCAGCCGGCCGCATCGCGCCGAGGAGGGCCTCACGAGCGGGTGCGGGCAGGCGCGGGTCGATCGGCAGCACGGCATCGCCCCGTTCCCACACCTCGAGCATGGTCTCGAGGAACGCGGCACCGGTGCGGTCGACGGCGACGAGATCAGGCACGCGGCGAGGTTAGGCGTCGATTCGGTCATCGAGCGCCCCGCCCGCCATCCTTTGGACATGAATCGTTGGATCGTCGGAGCCCGACCCCGCACCCTGCCGGCCGCAGTGGTTCCAGTGCTGGTGGGAACGGCGGCCGCCGCGGGCATGGACGGTGTGCACACGGGTCTGCGGGGCGTGATCGTGTGGCGCATGGCGGCGGCCATGGTCGTGGCGCTCGCGCTGCAGGTCGGCGTGAACTACGCCAACGACCATTCCGATGGTGTGCGCGGCACCGACGCCGATCGGGTCGGTCCCGTTCGCCTCGTGGGCTCGGGGCTCGCCAGCGCAGCGGCGGTGAAGAGGGCGGCGTTCTGCGCCTTCGGTGTGGCTGCGGTCGCCGGTCTCGCACTCGCTGCGGTGACGACCTGGTGGCTCATCGCAGTCGGAGTCGTCGCCATCGCTGCGGCGTGGTTCTACACGGGTGGACCCAGCCCCTATGGCTATGCCGGTCTCGGCGAACTGTTCGTGTTCGTGTTCTTCGGGGTCGTCGCCACCGCCGGTTCGGGGTTCGTGCAGATCGAGCGCTTCACACCGCTCGTGGTGCTCTCGTCGATCCCCGTCGGGTTGCTGGCGACCGCGCTGCTCGTGATCAACAATCTTCGGGACATCCCGGGCGATACGGCGAGTGGCAAGCGAACCCTGGCGGTACGCATCGGTGACATGCGCACCCGGGTGCTCTACGTGGCGATGCTGGTCGCGTCGTTCGTCGCCGTGCCGCCGTTGGCCGGACTCTCGGCCCGTCCGATCGCCGGTCTCGCCCTGTTCGCCGTGCTGCTCGCCCGCCGGCCCGTCACCGACGTGTTGGCGGGAGCCAGGGGCGCTGCACTCATCCCCGTGCTCGGGGCCACGGCACGCATCGAGATCGTGTTCGGCGTGCTGTTCGCCGTCGGTCTGTTCATCGGGGCGTAGTCGCTGCGATCCACTCGAGCACGGCGTCGGCGGTCGTAGCGGGCCGCTCGAGTTGTGCGCTGTGGCCCGCGTCGTCGATCACCACTCGACTCGCCGGTGGGCCGATGCTCTCGACGAGGCGGGCTCCGAGCGCATCGAACTTGTCATCGAGAGCGCCCGTGATCACGAGGGTGGGCGCAGTGACTGTTGCGAGTTCCCCCCACAGCGGTCGCTGTGTGCCCGTTCCACACAGACGAAGGCTCGATGCGAGGCCGGCCGCAGTGTTGGTGCGCCGTTCGTCGAGGCATGCCGACCCCGCGTCGAGTGATGCGAACAGCGGTTGCGCCAGCCATTCGTCGAGGAACGCGTCGACACCGATCTGCTCGACGCGGTCGGCCAATCGTTCGTCGGCGGTGCGGCGCGCCGCTCGTTCATCGGCATCATCGAGTCCACCGGTGGAACTGATGAGGACGAGTCGGGCGATCGGCGTCGTGAGGGCGATGTGCAGCGCCACGCGACCGCCGAGTGAGTAGCCGATCACCGTTGCG
>CAYVUO010000021.1:4731-6263 GCA_964454715.1 uncultured Bifidobacterium sp.
TCCCACACCGGGTTGTCGATGTTCGGGTAGGTGCCGATCACCGTTGCGCCCTCGCACTCCGGTGCGAGCAGTTCCGCGGTGCCGGGAAGATCGGTGCGCACATCGGTGCGCGACCCGTGGCCGGGAAGATCGATGGCGCTCACGTCGTGGAAACGGGTCAGGCGTTCGCCGAAGGGTCCCCAGCATCGGCCGGTCTGGGTGAAGCCGTGGAGCAGCACGACGCGATCGGCATCCATCTCCGCAGCGTAGGGCGGGGCGCATCGGACCCGTAGGCTGCGGATGTGCCGGCCGACGACAACTCGACCTTCTGCGCCACTCTCGTCGACGAGTGGGTGCGACGAGGCCTCACCGATGCCGTGGTCTGTCCCGGATCGCGCTCGACCCCGATGGCGGTCGCGCTCGCCCTCGATCCGCGGGTGCGCGTGCATGTGCACCATGACGAGCGTTCGGGTTCGTTCATGGCGCTCGGACTGGCGCGGGCCACCGCTCGGCCGGTCGCCGTGCTGGTCACCAGCGGCACCGCAGCCGTGCAATTGCACGCAGCGGTGGTCGAAGCCGATCTCGACCATGTGCCGCTGCTCGTGCTCACTGCCGACCGTCCGCCTCGTCTGCGCGGAGTCGGCGCCCCACAGGCGATCGACCAGCTCGACCTCTACGGCTCCTCGGTGCGTCTGTTCGTCGATGCGCCCGTGCCCGATGGTGCCGACAGCTCGACATGGCGATCGCTCGCAGCGCAGGCGATCACCGCCGCGGCCGATGGTCCGGTGCAACTCAACCTCCCGTTCGACGAACCGCTGCTCGGCACGATCGGTGCATTGCCGCCGGTCGAGGCCGAACGAACCCAAGGTTCGGTCGAGCCGTCGGTCGATCGTTCGCAGTTCGAGTCGCTCGACGGAGCACGTCGGGGCGTCATCATCGCCGGGGACGACATCGACGATCCTGCGGCCGTGCTCGGGCTCGCATCCCGACTCGGCTGGCCCGTCCTGGCCGATCCCCGCAGTGGTTGTCGAGTTCCGCACGGCGCCGTGGTCGCCCATGCCGACGCGCTCATGCGCATCGACGGCCCGCACGACTCCGTGGATGCGGTGCTGCGCTTCGGTTCGCTCCCGGCCTCGAAGGTCGTCAACCAATGGGTCGCCGGACTCGACGGGGTGCCCCATGTGCACATCTCCACCCACGATGAGATCGACGACCCGCATGGTGTCGTCACTGCGCAGGTCGTGGCGCCGGCATCGGCGGTCTGTCCGATCGTGACGTGCGGGCCGAGCGACGGTGAGTGGATGGCGACGTGGCGAGCAGCCGACGATGCGGTCGAGCGGGCGTTCGCAGCCGGCGACGATCGCCCCGAAGCCGACGAGCCCGCCATCGCACGGGCCGTCGTCGCCGGAGTGCCCGATGGTGGCGCGCTCGTGGTGTCGTCATCGATGCCGGTGCGTGACGTCGAATGGTTCTCGGCAGCCCGCGCAGGGCTCACGGTGCATTCCAATCGAGGCGCCAACGGCATCGACGGGGTGGTGTCCACCGCGGTCGGG
>CAYVUO010000021.1:6273-19928 GCA_964454715.1 uncultured Bifidobacterium sp.
TCTCGCCGGAGCGCCCACCGCACTTCTCATCGGCGACGTGGCATTCCTCCACGACACCAACGGACTGCTCGGTCTCGACCGGCGTCCCGTCGATCTGTGCCTCGTCGTCGTCGACAACGACGGAGGAGGCATCTTCTCGTTCCTCCCTCAGTCCGACGCACTCGATCACGATGTCTTCGAGCAGTTGTTCGGCACTCCGCACGGCGTCGACCTCGGAGCGCTGGCGCATGCGCACGGTCTCCCCGTGCTCGACGCATCCGATGCCGCTTCGGTCGGTGTTGCTGTTCGTGCCGCACTCGCGACGGGAGGTGTGCATGTCGTGCGCGTGCGCACCGATCGCGCCCACAACGTCGTGCGCCACGATGAACTGCAGGCTGCGGCCGCTGACGCTGCCCGCGCTGCGGGTTGGGTCAGGGCCTGACGATCGCCGAGAGCATGCCCTGGGCCTTGGCCCGGGTCTCGGCCAACTCGGTGGCGGGATCGGAATCGGCGACGATGCCGACTCCGGCCCATACGCGGGCTCGGTCACCGTCGAGCTCGGCGGAGCGGATGCCCACCGCCCAGGTGCCGTTGCCGCGCGCATCGATCCACCCGACCGGCCCGGCATAGCGCCCGCGCTCGGGGCGTTCGAGGCGGGCGATCAACGAGAGTGCGGCCGCGGTGGGAACCCCTCCGACAGCCGGCGTGGGATGGAGTGCTCCGACGAGTTCGAGCACAGACGCGAACGGTTCGCTGAGACGACCCTCGAGGCGAGTACCGAGATGCTGCACGTTGGCCATGGCCACGATGGTGGGCTCGGCCTCCTCGTCGAGGTACGAACACCATGGCAGCAGGGTGTCATGCACCATGTCGATCGTGAACCGATGCTCGGCCAACGTGTTCGACGCTTCGAACAGCGCAGCTGCGAGACGAGCATCGGCTTCGGCATCGCCACTGCGCGGTGCGGTTCCGGCCATCGGGTGGGCGTGCACCGTGTCATCGCTGCGAGCGACGAGCAGTTCGGGTGTGGCGCCGATGAAGCCGTCGATGGAGAACAGGTGTGCCGTCGGGAACGATCGACGCAGGTGCGTCAGCGCCGTCGCCGCTCGCACCGGTCGATCCGTGACGACATCGATGGCGCGGGCCAGCACGACCTTCGACGCCTCACCGGCACGGATGAGACTCGTCGCGGCTGCCACGGCATCGCACCACTCGTCGGGAGTCATGTGCGACGAGACCTCGAACCGACTCGGAGCGTCGTCGCCCATGCCGGCATCGCGGCCGAACCCGGTTGCGGTTGCGTCACTGCGTGCGCGCAGTTCGTCGATGGCGGTGGCGTCGTCGGCGGGATCGGTGTCGACGAAGGTGACCCAGGCGTCGTCTCCGCGTCGTCCGACGATGATGCGGGGAACGACGAGCGTGCCGGGAGCCGCAGGGTCGAAGGGGAGGGCGCCGAGGGCGACGGCTCCCGTCCCCGGCAGGCCCACCTCGTCATCGACGTCGTGAACGTCGAGCGCGGCGGCCACCTCTGCAGCAGTGCGTGCGCCGTCGGTGCGATCGACGGCGAACCGTCGTGCCTCGCCGAGTCCCAGCACGCCGTCCCCGGAGCGGGCGAACAGCGCGCTGTCGTCATCGCACAACGCCACGAGGTCGGGAACGAACCCGAGCCGGCGGGTGCGAACCACGCCACCGCCCATGGTCAGATCCGTGTGGCCGTGATGAGCTGTGCGATGCCGCCCGACAGCAGGTGGCGGTCGACCTGGGCGAAGCCGGCATCGGCGAGTCGTCCCAACATCACCTCGGGTGCCGGCAAGTAGGCCACGGACTTCGGCAGGTACTGGTAGGCAGCGGCATCGGAGATGAGACCGCCGACCATGGGGACGATGCGTCCGAAGTAGATGGAATGTCCCCAGCGCATGATCGGATTCGGCGGCTCCGCCACCTCGAGCAGTGCGATGCGTCCGCCGGGACGCACGACGCGAGCGAGTTCGTCGAAGAACCCCGGAAGTTCGACGAGGTTGCGCAATGCGAAGCCGCAGGTGATGCCGTCGAGGGCGGCGTCGGGAACGGGCAGGCGAAGGATGTCGGCCTCGACGAGTGCGGCCGAGGTGCGGGCCGAGGCCAACATGCCGTACGAGAGGTCGAATCCGATGGCTCGCAGGCCGTTGGCCTCGAGTTCGCGACAGAAATCACCGGTGCCGCAGGCGAGGTCGGCCACGAGTGCGCCGCTGCGGAGGCGCAGGTCGCGCACGGTGCGCCGCCGCCATCCGACGTCCATCCGGAAGGTCATGATGCGATTGACGAGGTCGTAGCGCGGTGCGATCGCGTCGAACATCGACCGCACGGCGACCCTCTTGTCATCGCCCTCGGGCAGGCGGTCGGGATCGATCGTCACGGGGGAATCCACGGTCCTCAGCCTAGGTCGGTCCCGGCGGTCGACCGGGAGCCGGGCTCAGAAGATCGGGCGGTTCGGCGCAGGGAGTCCGTACTTCGCGAGGTTCGACACGCTCGGATGCTCGTTGCCGGCCGGTCCCTTCGCGAACGCCTCGAGGATGTTGAGCGTGACCCTCTGCAATCGACACGCCGGGCTGGATGCCACGCCGTTGGGGCACTCGTCGTCCATCAGCGGGGTCCAGCCGAAGGTCGCAGCGGTGAAGACGCCAGCTCCGCTGGGGGCGGTGTAGTAGGTCGTGTCGGCGAACGACTTGAGCGTCTTGCACATGACGGGCGAATGTGCGAGCACCGAGATGTTGCGCGGCGTCGGTACTCCCTGGGTGACGCGGTCGTATTCGTTGCCGACCATGTTCTTGACCTTGTCGCCGTTCTTGAAGCCCGAGCCCTCGAACATCCACATCGACGCGTCGCCAACGACCCAGTCGGCCTCGACTGGGTTGCATTCGTAGTACGACCCGGTGAGCGAACTCTCGGGGTTGGCTGCGGGCGCCTCGCGGAAACTCGTGGTCACCTGCTTCGGATCGATCTTGCTGTAGGGATCAGTCGTAGCGCTGCGATAGTTGACCTCGGTGCGGCCCGGGCCGAGCGGAGAGTCCTCGAGTCTGATGCGGCGGTAGACGTTGTTGGCGCCGAAGAAACCGATGTTGACCCCTGCATCGCGCGCCTTCTCGAGGTTCTCGCGCATGCGTACCGTGTAGTACTCGTCGTGACCGGGGATGAGGATGGCCCGATGGTTGAGCGCGAGCTCGCCTCGCTGGTCGAGGTCGATGTTCGTCCAGTACGACACGTCGAGGCCGTTGCGCTCCACGAAGTAGTTGAACTCGAACTCCCGGCCGAGGAACTCGCCGCTGCCATTGCCGGTGTAGGGGCGATCGAACGACGTGGCGTTCGCTCGTCCGTTGTTGCCGGTGTAGATGCTGGCGCCACCCCATCCGTTGTAGGCCTGCCAAGTGGTCACGGCGCTCTGCACGAGCAGATCGGAGTGGCTGGCGTCATCGCGTACGACGAGCGGCACGAACGTGGCACCCCCGTTGTCGCTCTCGAGACGCAGCAGGTACTGGCCCGGCGGCCACTCGGCATTCGTCTCCACGGTGATCGATGGCGACCAGTTCGACGCGCTCCACGTCTTCGTCGCCGCGGTCTGCACCGGCGCGGGCTGGTTGGCCGGGACCTGCGAGTCACTGCGCCAGACGAGACGGCCGCCCTTCCCGCCGTAGTACCCGATCCGATACGCCGACACGCGCCAGGGAGAACCCTTGCTGTTGACCCGCAGCGTCGTGGGCTCGCCGATGTTGACGCTCGTGCGATCGGCGAATCCCTCGATCTTCGACCACATGGCCCTGTCGTCGGGGATGGTCCAGTCGCTCGTGCCCGGCTTCGCGTTCTCCTCTGCGATCCATCCCGCCTTGCGATACTTCGCGAGTGGGTCGCCCTTCTTCGTCGAAGTGGTGCTCGATGCCGGTTCACCCTCGGCCGAGTTCGAGCCACCCCCCGAGCACGCTGCTGCGATGAGTGACAGGACGCACACTGCGGCGATGGCGAGGAGTCGGAGCTTTCGCCGAGTGGTCATCGGGCGCCGAGCGTATTCGCCCAGTACTGGCAAGGGGCGTCAGCGACCCTCGGTGGCGGTGATGATCGAACGGGCCCATCGGTAGTCGGCCTTGCCCGCCGGAGAGCGCACGATGCGATCGACGAACACGATGTCCTTTGGCAGCTTGTAGCGGGCGATGTGCTCGGCACACGACTCGCGCAGTTGCTCACTCGAGGCGTCATGCCCCTCGCGCAGCTGCACCACGGCGACGACCTCGTTGCCCCAGCGCTCGCTCGGGCGTCCGGCGACGATGGCGTCGTAGACCGCCGGGTGATGCATGAGTGCTGCCTCGACCTCCTCGGCGAAGATCTTCTCTCCGCCGGAGTTGATGGTGACCGAGTCACGGCCATGCAGTTCGACCATGCCATCGGCGAGGATCCGCGCCCGATCGCCAGGGATCGACACGCGGACGCCCTCGACGAGGGGGAAGGTGCGAGCGGTCTTCTCAGCGTCACCCAGGTAGCCGAGCGGCACACGTCCGCGCTGCGCCAACCAACCGATCTCGGCGTGACCGGGTTCGAGGAAGTGCTGCATCTCCTCATCGACGATGCATGCGCCCGTGCCGGCCTTGAACGTGCCTGTGCTGACCTGCTGGCCGGCGCTGATGACCTGTGAGGCCTGTGTTCCGCCCTCGGAGGAGCCGAGCCCGTCCATGATCGCGGTGGTCGGCATGACCTCGAGCAGTGCGGCCTTGACCGGAGCCGACAGTGCTGCGCCGCCGCTGATGAGCAACATCATCGACGAGGTGTCGTGGAGTTCGCGTTGCAACTCGTCGAGCAACGGTCGACCGAACGCATCGCCCACGAGCAACAGGATGTTGATGCGCTCGCGTTCGATCATCGACACGACGTCGGCAGCGTCGAAGGTGTTGGCGTGGTCCTGGATCACGACCGTGTTGCCGTTGTGGAACGCGTTCATGGCCATCCAGTGCGCGGCGCCGTGCATGAACGGTGCCGAGGGAAGTACCCGCATGCCGTTGGCGAGTGCGTTCTCACGGATCTCGTCGAGCGATTCGTATTCGGTGCCGGTGGAGATCTTCCGACCGCCGAGCGCGGCAGGGTAGATGTCGCCCTGACGCCACAGCACGCCCTTGGGCATGCCCGTGGTGCCGCCGGTGTAGAGGATGTAGAGGTCGTCGGCCGACGCCGTGGGCAGTTCGACCGATGGTGCCGAGGAGAGCGCATCGTCGTACCACTCGGCACCGTCGAGCAGCGCGTTGCCACTGTCGTCGGGAACCTGCAGCAGCACCATCTCGGGCAGGTCGGGGAGAACCTCGGCGAGCGTGGGGGCGAAGGCCGAGTGGAACAGCACCGCTCGGGCGCCCGAGTCGGCGAGCAGGTAGCGCAGTTCGTCGGCCACGTAGCGGTAGTTGACGTTGAAGGGCGCGACGCGGGCGGCGTAGGCGCCGTACATGCCCTCGAGGTACTCGGGGCAGTTGTGGAGATAGAGAGCGAGGCGGTCCTGACCGGCCTGCCAGCCCTCGAGCTCGTCGCGTTCGGAGTGGCAACCGAGGCCCCGTGCGACGAGTGCGGCGGCGAGCTGGTCGACGCGCTCGACGAATTGTGCATAGGTGGCGCGACGGTCGTGATGCACGAGTGCCTCACGATCGGGCACCGTGTCGGCGACGGTGCGCAGCACTTGGATCAGTGAGAACTCCATGGCGATCAGCTGAACCAGATGCGCTGGTAGTCGCGGCTATGCGGATGCAGCAGCAATGCGAACAGCGCAGCGGGGAAGAGCAGATTGATCAGGAATCCGATGTTGAACACCGCACTCGCGCCGTCGGCCACGACCGTGAGCACGAACGGGAGCAGTCCGAGCGTGGCGACCGCGACGCCCAGCCAGTACGCCCAGCGTCGTTCATTCGCGATGAAGTACGCGGACAGACCGTCGCCGATCACGAGCACGAGCCCGATCGGGTTCAGGAACTGGCCGAACAGCACCCCGAACACCGCGTTGATGTAGAGCAGGAAGACGGCGATCTGCAGGGTCTGGGGTTGGGTCGGGTTGGTCCAACGGCGGGTCTCCATGCGAGCAGCGTAGAGGTCACCGACCGCCTTCACGACGCAGCCGCACCGGTGTTCCGCCCTCGGTGGCCCGCAACTGTCCGCAGGCGGCGTCGATGTCGTCGCCCCGTGTCGATCGAACGGTGGCGTTGGCGCCATGGGACTCGAGCCGACGGGTGAACTCGCGCACCCGTTCCGGGGTCGAGCCCTGGGTCGGCCACCCCGGTGTGCGGTTGAGGGGGATGAGGTTGATGTGTGCTCGCAGATGGCGAGCGATCGCCGCGAGCTCATCGGCGTCGGAGTCGCGATCGTTCACCCCGTCGATGAGCGCCCACTCGAACGTGATGCGACGGTTCTTGGCCTCGAGGTAGCGCTCGCATGCCGCGACGAGATCATCGAGGGGATAGCGCCGATTGATCGGTACCAACTCATCACGCAGTGAGTCGTTGGCGGCATGGAGCGACACGGCGAGGTTCACGGGCAGGGCCTCGTCGGCGAGCCGATTGATGCCGGGCACGATGCCCACGGTGGAGATCGTGAGGTGGCGGGCCGACAGGCCGAGGTCGTCGTGGATGCGGTGCACGGCCTCGATGGTGCGGTCGTAGTTGGCGAGCGGTTCGCCCATTCCCATGAACACGATGTTCGAGACTCGCCGCGGTGGGTCTCCCGTGTTCGAACGTCGCATCGCCATCACGACCTGTTCGACGATCTCACCGGTCGATAGGTTGCGCTCGAACCCACCCTGACCCGTGGCGCAGAAACCGCAGGCCATCGCGCAGCCGGCTTGTGTGCTCACACACACCGTCGACCGCTCGCTGTAGTGCATGAGCACGGTCTCGACCCGGGCTCCGTCATCGAGCGACCACAACCACTTCGTGGTGCCGCCATCGGCGCTCGTACGCTCGGTGACCGTGGTGAGTGATGCGCGTAGGGGCTCGGCCAGTCGATCGCGCACTGCTGCAGGCAGCGTCGTGATGTCGGCAGGATCCGCGTGGTCGACGTACAGGCCCCGCCACAGCTGGTCGACGCGGTAGGACGGTTGATCCGCGAGCAGCTCTGCCAACTGGTCTCGTGACAGGTCGTAGCGACTCATCGTGCGCTCGGCGGGGGAGTGCCCGGTGCGGCCCACCATCGGTGCGCGTCGTGCTCGACGAATCCGAGCGACCGATACAGCGCGCGCGCCGAGTCGTTCGTGCCCTCGACATGCAACATCCCGACAGGGAGGCCGTGTCGATGCAGATGGGAGAGCCCGGCGATGGTGAGTGATCGACCGAGGCCGCGTCCGTGCAGATCGGGGTCGACCGCGATGACGTGGATCTCGCCCATGGCGGGGTCGGTGCCCGATGCGTCATGGCGCTTGGTCCAGCAGAAGCCGGCGATGCGGCCATCGACCTCGGTCACGAGGAAGCCGTCGGCGTCGACCCAGGGCTCGGCCAGTCGCTCGTCGAGCACGGCGAGGGTCCAACCCGACTGGTCGGGGTGCCAGTCGAACGCGCGATTGTTGACGTCGAGCACGGCGTCGGCGTCGGTGTCGCGCCGGAACGGTCGGGTGACGAGGTCGGTGGTGCGGTCCGATCCGTCGAGGGGGAGCGGTCGACGCAACTGCAACACCTCGCGCACGAGCACCAGACCGGCCTCGGCGGCCTCGGCGGCGTCGCGATCGCTGGCCGGATCGCACTCGAGCTGCAGCAGGCGCCCGTCGTCATCGCGGGTCTCGTCTCGCACACGACGACCCTACCGGCGAGCCATGGCGCCCGAAGGGTGACGGGTAGGGTCGCCGCATGGCCCGACCGCGTTCGCCCAAGGGGCGCGCCACCGAGACCCTCGCCCGTCTCGATCTCGAGTACCCCGATGCGCGATGCGAACTCGATCATCGCAACCCCTACGAACTGCTGGCGGCGACGATCCTGTCGGCGCAATGCACCGACGTGCGCGTGAACATGGTGACGCCAGCATTGTTCGCCCGCTTCCCGACACCGCACGACCTCGCTGTCGGGAATCCTGACGAAGTGTCCGAACTCATCCGCAGCACGGGCTTCTACAAGAACAAGACGAAGTCGTTGCTGGGCATGGCCCAGGCGCTCGTCGAGCGCTTCGACGGCGAAGTTCCGTCGGCGATGGAGGATCTCGTCACGATCCCGGGCGTCGGTCGCAAGACCGCGAACGTGGTGCGCAGCGTCGCGATGGATCTCCCCGGGCTCCCGGTCGACACGCATGTCGGGCGCTTGTCGATCCGCCTCGGGCTCACCGATCTCACCGATCCGGTGAAGGTGGAGTACGCGCTCAACGACATGATCCCGCCCGCAGATCGCGGTCGCTTCAGCCTCCTGCTCATCCTCCATGGCCGTCGCGTGTGCACCGCACGGCGCACCGATTGCGCGTCGTGCGTGCTGTCGGACTTCTGCCCGAGCGCCCGCTGATCAGCGCCACCCGACGGGTCACTCGAACCGGATCCCCCGGTCGGGGCCATATGCAGGATTTTTGACGCGTTTGACGCGATCTTCACGTAGGCGCCCGCTAGGGTCGTCGCATCGGGCTCCCGCCAGCCCGATGTGGCGACTACATCTGGGATCCGCCGCCCAGTGTCGCCCCACCGGCGCCCCCTCGTGGGGCGCCGGTGTCATTTCCGGGCCCCTTCCGTTCCGGTTCGGCGGTGGGTCGTCCTAGTGTCGGCGAATGGCCTCGTCCGATGCATCGCAACTGTCGAGTGTGAGCACCACCCTCGACGAACTGGTGGCTCGGGTCACTCGGGCCGGTGAGGAGCGCCTCGCCGTGGGCGATGAGGGGGCTGCGGCCGAGTTGTTCGAGGTCGAACGCTCGCTGCGGGCGGCCAAGCGTCGATTGCAGACCGCGCTCCGACGACTGTCGTGACGGCAATCGTCTCGGCCGCGGCGCGCGCCGACCACTAGCGTCGGGGCGTGCTGAACCGCCTCGATCTCCGTGCCACCGCTCCGGGTGAACTCGTGGCTGCCCTCCCGCGGCCCGATCCCGGCGGCGAGGGACCCGTGGCCGCGGTGGCCGAGATCGTCGCCGACGTGCGGTCCCGAGGTGACGTCGCCGTGCGCGAGCTCACCGCACGACTCGATGGGGCCGATCTCGAGACCCATGTCGTCGGCGCCGACGAACTCACCGCCGCCCTCGAGTCGATCGATCCCGCATTGCGCTCGGCGCTCGAGCGCGCCGCCGCCGCGGTGCGCGCCTTCCACCAGGGACAGGTGCGCCCCGATCACCGCTCCGAACGCGACGGTGTCGTCGTGGTGGGCCGGAGCGTGCCCGTCGCCAGCGCCGGTTGCTATGTCCCCGGTGGGCGCGGGTCCTACCCGTCCTCGGTGCTCATGACGGTCATCCCGGCCAAGGTCGCCGGGGTCGAGCGCGTCGTGCTGTGCGTGCCGCCCGATCGCGCCACCGGTCGCATCGCCGCGTCCACCCTCGCCGCCGCCGCCATCGCTGGCGCAGATGAGGTGCATGCCATCGGTGGGGCCCAGGCCATCGCGGCCATGGCGTACGGCACCGATTCGCTCGCTGCGGTCGACGTCATCGTCGGGCCGGGGAACGTCTACGTCGCGCTCGCCAAGCGGGCCGTCGCCGATGTGGTCGGAGTGCCGATGGCCTTCGCCGGACCCTCGGAGATCGTGGTCGTGGCCGACGACACCGCTCCCGTCGACTTCGTCGCCATCGATCTCATGGTGCAGGCCGAACACGGCCCCGACGGTCTCGCGTGGCTCGTCACCTGGCAGCCCGAGGTGGCCGACGCCGTCGACGCCGCGCTCGAACGCCTCGTGGCCGAGGCGCCGCGCTCCGCTGAGATCACCTCGACGTTCGCCGCCGGTGGGTTCTGCGCGCTCGTGGCCGATGAGGCCGCGGCCCTCACCGTGGTCAACCATGTGGCCGCCGAACATGTCGAGGTCATCACGGCCGATCCCGCGGCGTTCGCTGCGGGAGTGCGCAACGGTGGCGCCGTCTTCCTGGGACCGCTGTCGCCCGCGTCGATCGGCGATTACGTCGCCGGCCCCAGCCATGTACTGCCCACGTTCGGCAGTGCTCGTTTCGCCAGCGCGCTCGGAGTCGACGACTTCGTCAAGGCCGTGCATGTCATCGAGGTGTCTCCGGCCGGGTTCGGTGCTGCAGCCGAGGTCGTCGCCGCCATCGCCGATGCCGAGGGCTTCGCCACCCACGCCGAGTCCGTGCGCCTACGCGCTCGTGCGCTGGAGGAGCGGTCATGATCCGGCCGCGCGATGACGTCGCGCTCATGGAGGGCTACCACTCGGCACAGGTCGATGTGCGCGTGCGCCTCAACACCAACGAAGCTCCCGACGCTCCGCCCGCATCATGGGAGCGCGATCTCGTCGACGCGCTCTCACGTGTCGACTGGAACCGTTATCCCGATCGCGGTGCGCGTGAACTGCGCTCGGCGATCGGTGGACTGCACGGCGTCGGACCCGAACAGGTCTTCGTGGCCAATGGCTCGAACGAGGTGCTGCAGACGGTGCTGCTCACCTACGGCGGTGCCGGACGCACGGCTGCGGTGTGGGAGCCCACCTACGCACTGCACTCGCACATCTCTCGCCTCACCGGCACCTCTGTGGTCGAGGGTGAACGCGACGCGCAGTTCCGCACCGATCTCGCCGAGGTGCGCCGTGTGATCGACGAGGCGCGACCGTCCGTCGCGTTCCTCTGCTCGCCCAACAACCCGACCGGTGTCGTCGATGACGAGAACACCGTGCGCGAAGTGCTGTCGATGGTCTCCGCCGTCGATGGTCTTCTCGTCGTGGCCGAGGCCTACGGTCAGTTCGCTCCTTGGTCCGCCCTCGGGCTCGTCGAGGACGACGTGCCGCTCGTGGTGAGCCGAACCTTCTCGAAGCCCTGGTCGATGGCCGCAGCCCGGCTCGGTTACCTGGTCGGGCCCGCCGAGATCGTCGCCGAGCTCGACAAGGTCGTACTGCCGTACCACCTCGATGCCTTCAAGCAGATGGCCGGCACGTTGGCCGTCGCCCACGTCGACGAGATGGAGGCGCGGGTCGAGCGCATCGTGGCCGAACGCATCCGCCTGTTCGATCGCCTCGCCGCCCTCGACGTCGACGTCTGGCCCTCGGGCGCCAACTTCGTGCTGTTCCGTCCCCGTTCGGTTCCCGGCGCCGACGTGTGGCGACAGCTGGTCGATCGATCGGTGCTGGTGCGCGACTGTTCCTCATGGCCGCGGCTCGACGGCTGCCTCCGTGTCACGATCGGTACACCCGACGAGGACGACCAGTTCCTCGCCGCTCTCGAGGAGATCCTGCGATGACTGCGAACCGCGCCACCGACCGTCGTGCCGCGACGATCGAACGCACGACGTCCGAGACTGCGATCGTCATAGAGCTCGATCTCGATGGCTCCGGTTCGAGCCGTGCGAGCACCGGACTCCCGTTCTTCGACCACATGCTCGACCAACTCGGGCGCCACGGTGGGTTCGACCTCGTGGTCGAGGCCAAGGGCGATCTCCAGATCGATGCACACCACACGGTGGAGGACGTCGGCATCGCGCTCGGTGAGGTGTTCGCGGCAGCGCTCGGCGACAAGAAGGGTGTGCGCCGCTTCGCCTCGAACCGGGTGCCGCTCGACGAGGCGCTCATCGACGTCGCGCTCGATCTCTCCGGTCGCCCCTACCTGCACTACGAGGTCGAGTTCCCCGGCCAGAAGATCCTGGGCGATCCTCCCTTCGACCCCCAGTTGGTCGAGGAGTTCTGGCGCGCGTTCATCACCTCTGCCGGCATCACGTTGCACATCACGTCGGTGCGCGGTGTCAACACCCATCACCTCGTCGAGGCCACGTTCAAGGGTGTGGCCCGATCGCTGCGCGATGCCGTTCGCATCGAGGGTGAGGGAGTGCCCTCCACCAAGGGCGTGCTGTGACCGAACCCCGTCGCCCGCTCGTTGCGGTGCTCGACTACGGCATCGGGAACCTGCGCTCCGCCCAGAAGGCGCTCGAGCGCGTGGGCGCCGATGCTCGTCTCACGGCCGACGCCGGTCTCATCGCCGACGCCGACGCCGTGGTGCTGCCCGGTGTCGGTGCGTTCGGCGCGTGCATGGGCGCGTTGCACGACGCCTCCCTCGATGCGGTGGCCATCGATGCGGCGGCGTCCGGTCGTCCGTTCCTCGGTGTGTGTGTCGGCATGCAGATGCTGTTCGAGGGCTCCGATGAATCGCCGGGCGCTGCGGGTCTCGGCGTCCTTCCCGGTCGGCTGCGCCTCCTGCCCGATGGGGTCAAGCGGCCGCAGATGCAATGGAACCGTCTCGACGTGCGTCGACCCTCCCGCTTGTTCGCGGCGGTGCCCGATCCGGTGTGGGTGTACTTCGTGCATTCCTACGCCGCCGAGACGGATTCCGATGCCGTCGTGGCCACCTGCGACTACGGAGGTCCGGTGGTGGCGGCGGTGGAGCGCGGTTCGATGTGGGCCACGCAGTTCCACCCCGAGAAGTCGGGCACGGTCGGCCTCGAACTGCTTCGCGGATTCGTCGACGCAGCGCGTGACACACTCGCCCCATGAGACTGTTCCCGGCCATCGATCTGCGTGACGGACGCGCCGTGCGCCTCTACCAGGGCGACTACGGGCGCGAGACCGTCTACAACGACGATCCCGTCGCCCAGGCGCTGGCCTTCGCCGCCGAGGGCGCTGAATGGATCCACGTCGTCGATCTCGATGCTGCTCGCACCGGAGATCCGAAGAATCGTTCGGTCATCGCCGACATCGCCGCGGCAGTCGAGGTGCCCGTGCAGACCGGCGGTGGTGTGCGCAGTGAACGCGATGCCGACGAACTCTTCGCCGCCGGTGTGGCGCGAGTCGTGCTCGGCACGGCCGCGCTCGAACAGCCCGAACTCGTGCGTGCGCTGGCACGACGCCTACCGGTCGCCGTCGGTCTCGACGCGCGCGGCCGCGAGGTCGCGGTGCGCGGATGGGAGCAGGGTTCCGGTCAGGATCTCCTCGACGTCGCTCGCGGTTTCGCCGATGCGGGCGTCGAGGCGCTCGTCGTAACCGAGATCGGACGCGACGGCACGCTCGGCGGTCCCGATGTCGATGGCCTCGGCGAGGTGCTCGAGGCCACCGAGCTCCCCGTCATCGCGTCGGGGGGCGTGGGTTCCCTCGACGATCTGCGCGCGCTCGCCGCGTTGCGCACCTCGGGCCGACGCCTCATGGGTGCGATCGTCGGTCGTGCCCTCTACGAGGGATCGTTCTCGTTGCGCGACGCGCTCGAAGCGTCCCGCGGCATCGGCTCGGTCGTCGACTGAGCGCGTCGCCGTACACTCCGGCCATGGACTCCACCACATGGGATGAGCGCTACGCCGCCAGCGACATGGTGTGGTCGGCGACACCCAATCAGTTCCTCCCTCCCGAGGTGGAGGATCTCGCTCCGGGCACCGCGCTCGACCTCGGCTGTGGTGAGGGTCGCAATGCCATCTGGCTGGCCGAACGGGGTTGGACCGTCACCGGCGTCGACTATTCCCGAGTCGGCGTCGACAAGTCCGCCCGTCTCTCCGCTGAACGCGGAGTCGATGGCACCTGGATCACCGCCGACGTCACCACCTGGCAGCCCACTGCACAATTCGATCTCGTCATCGTCTTCTACTTGCAGCTGCCCGCGACCGA
>CAYVUO010000021.1:19938-20818 GCA_964454715.1 uncultured Bifidobacterium sp.
TTGGCAAAGTGCTCGGCGGCTGGCGTCACCTGACCGCCAGCGATCGCCCCCATGGCGGCTGCGCTGCGCACCGCGATCTCGGCCCTCGGGGTCGGCGGAACCCTCCTGCTCGTGGGCCATGACCTGCTCAACCTCACCGAGGGTCATGGGGGGCCCAAGGACGCCGGTGTCCTGCAGACCGCTGAGGGCGTGCTCGACGACCTCGCCCAGGCCGAGCTCGATCTCGGTCGTGAACTGGTCACCGAACGTGCCGGACGAGTCGATCGCGTCGTCACCACCGATGAGGGTGAGCGCACTGCGATCGACACGCTCGTGCGCATGAGGCGTGTCGCCTGATGAAGGTCGTGCGAGTCATCCCGTGCCTCGACGTCACCGGAGGTCGCGTCGTCAAGGGCATCAACTTCGTCGGGCTGCGCGATGCGGGCGATCCCGTGGAGCTCGCGTCCCGCTACGACGCCGAGGGCGCCGACGAACTCGTGTTCCTCGACATCACCGCCACCTCCGATCAGCGCGACACGATGGTCGACGTGGTGCGTCGCACCGCCGAGCAGGTGTTCATCCCGTTCACCATCGGTGGAGGCATCCGCACCGTCGACGATGCCCGCACGATGCTTCGTGCCGGCGCCGACAAGGTCTCGGTCAACAGCGCAGCGGTCGCCCGACCCGAACTCATCTCCGAGATCGCCGAGGTGTTCGGCAACCAGTGCGTCGTGTGCGCCATCGATGCCCGACGCCGCGCCGTCGATGGCAGCGCAGCCGAGGGGTGGGAGGTCTACGTCGCCGGTGGACGCACCCCGACGGGCATCGATGCCATCGAGTGGGCTCGGCGCGCCGTCTCACTGGGGGCGGGTGAGATCCTCCTCACGTCGATGGATCGTGA
>CAYVUO010000022.1:0-227 GCA_964454715.1 uncultured Bifidobacterium sp.
CCATTCATCTGAATGCAAGGTTATACAGATAGGTCGACGGGCCGTCAGCCCCGGAGCGTCGCTCCCAGAGCGGTGACGGCTCCCACCACGGCCCGCTGCACCCCGGCGATGTCGGTGTCGGTGAGGGTGCGGTCCGAAGCCTGGAGGCGAAGTCTGAACGCGAGCGACCGTCGTCCGTTGGCGAGCGGCGCGCCCCGGAACACGTCGAACAGGGCGAGGTCGACGAG
>CAYVUO010000022.1:237-5242 GCA_964454715.1 uncultured Bifidobacterium sp.
GGTCTGCGGCCCCTTCGACCGCGAGGTCGAGGTCGCTCGAGGGATAGCGGCTGAGGTGGTGGTCGCGGTGCTCACCGGGGGGTCCCGCCCACGCTGACGCCAGGTCGAGTTGCAGCCACGCCACGCGTTCACGGATGCCGAGCGCGTCGAGCACCCCGGGATCGATCTCCCCCACCTCACCCACGATCGTGCCGTCGATGACGAGCACGCCGCTACGACCGGGATGCAGACCGGCCGGCGGCCGGGTCTGGTCGACCTCGATCGCGGAGATGGCCAGTGTGTCGGCCAGCACCCGCAGGACGCGGGCGGCGTCGGTGGCATCACGGCCGGCGAGCGCGACTGCGAGGTGTTCGCGCTCATCGGGCAGGGAGGAACCGGGAGTCGGCACCCCGAACACCTTGCCGATCTCGAACAACGAGGCTCGTTCGGTGCGATGCGATTCGTTGTAGGCGATGGCCCGCAACAGACCGGGGCGCAGTGAGGTGCGCAGCACGCTCTCCTCCGCGGCGAGCGGATTGGTGAGCGTGACCGCGTCGGCGGGCAGCCCACATCGAGCCAGATCACCTGGCGCGAGGAACGGCAACGGCATCGCCTCGTGCACGCCGAGGCCGACGAGCACCGAGCGGATCGATCGCCGGTCGCGCTGCATCGCGGTGAGCGAGCCCGTCTGGGTGGACGTCGGCAGACGATTGGGGATGTTGCTGTACCCGAAGTGCCGAGCCACCTCCTCGATCACATCGGTCTCGGTGGTGGTGTCCGGACGGAACGGCGGCACAGTGACCGACCACGCGTCAACGCCGTCGGGTTCGCACGCGAAACCGATGGGTGTGAGCAGTGCGGCGATCGTCGCCGTATCGAGCGCCGTGCCCAGGAGTTGGTTCACCCGCGCTGTGCGCACTCGCACCGGGGGCGTGACGGGAAGGTCGCCGTCGACCGTGATCGAACCGCGCACGAGCCGAGCCCCACTCGGAGCGAGGAGCTCAGCAAGACGACGCGCCGCGAGGTCGACGATGGTGGGATCGGTGCCGCGTTCGAACCGAGCCGAGGCCTCGGAGCGCAGACCCAGGAACTTCGACGAGCGAGCGACGGCCATCGGCTGCCACCACGCACATTCGAGCAACACCGTGGTCGTCGACTCGGAGATCTCGGTGGAGGCGCCTCCCATCACTCCGGCGATGCCGACGGCGATGTCGGATGAATCGCAGATGACCCCGTCGCGACCTGCGGTGAGCGTGCGATCGACGCCGTCGAGCGTGGTGATGGTCTCTCCGTCGCGGGCCCATCGCACCCGCAGCGCGCCGGCCGGTACGCGCGCCAGGTCGTAGGTGTGGTTGGGCTGACCGAGTTCGAGCATCACGTAGTTCGACGCATCGACGACGTTGTTGATCGGACGCATGCCGAGTGCGGTGAGGCGTTCGGCGATGTGACGCGGCGACGGGCCGACCTGTACTCCCTCGATCACTCGGAGATGGAACCGGCCGCAGAGGTCGGCGTCGATGATCTCGACCGACGCGAGCGCAGCGGCATCGCCATCGACCTCCTCGACCTCCGGGGTCGGGATCGAGAAGGGCAGTCCGAGACGAGCGGCGAGATCGCGCGCCACACCAGCCACTGACATCGCGTCGGGTCGATTGGGGTTGATCTCGAGGTCGAACAGCACGTCGGGCGTGATGCCCAGCGCGTCGACGATGGGTGTTCCCAACGCCAGCGACGGATCGAGGATGAAGATGCCCGAGTGGTCGTCGCCGAGGCCGAGTTCGCGACCCGAGCACAGCATCCCGTTCGACCACTCACCACGCATCTTGCGGCGGGCGATCTCCATGCCACCCGGCATGACGGTGCCGAGCGTGGCGAGGGGGACGAGATCGCCTACGGCCATGTTGAACGCGCCGCAGCAGATCTGCAGTGGCTGACCGTCGCCGAGGTCGACGTCGACCAACTGGATGCGATCGGCATCGGGATGGGGCTTCAGTTCGAGCACCCGGGCGACGACGATGCCGTCAAGACCCTCGCCGATGCGTTCGATCGACTCGACGGCCATGCCGAGATCACTCATGACGTCGCCCAGCGCGACGGGGTCGTCACCGGGGAATGGCGCGAACTCCTGCAACCAGCTCAGCAGCACCTTCATGACGGGAACTGCTCCAGGAATCGCACGTCGCCGGTGTACATCTCGCGGATGTCGTCGACCCCGTGGCGCATCAGGGCGAGCCGATCGAGACCGAAGCCGAACGCGAAGCCCGACCACTCCTCCGGGTCGAGCCCGACGTTGCGCAGCACCGTGGGATGCACCATTCCGCAGCCACCGAGTTCGAGCCAGCCGGTCTGACCGCAGGTACGACAACCGCGACCCTCACAGAACACGCAGTTGATGTCGTACTCGGCGGAGGGCTCGGTGAACGGGAAGTACGACGGCCGCAATCGCGAATGGATGGACCCACCGAAGTACGCGCTGGTGAATGCTTCGAGGGTTCCGGCGAGATCGGCGAATGAGATGTTGCGATCGACGACGAGACCCTCGATCTGGTGGAACACCGGCATGTGCGACGCATCAGCTGTGTCGCGGCGATAGACGCGACCGGGCATCACGGCATAGATCGGCGGCTCGCCATCGGTCATCACGCGGATCTGCACCGGCGAGGTGTGCGTGCGCAGCAGGACCGTCTCGGGATCACCGAGATCGACGTAGAGCGTGTCCCACATGCCGCGCGCCGGGTGTGCGGCGGGGATGTTGAGAGCTTCGAAGTTGTACCAGTCGGTCTCGACCTCGGGGCCCTCGGCGACGGTGAACCCCATCCCGATGAACACGTCGACGAGACGGTCCCAGGTCTGGGTGACGAGGTGCACGGTGCCGCGCTCGGGGCGACCGACGAGTTCGGTGAGGTCGAGCCGCTCAGCAGCGATCGCCGTGGCCCGCTGTGCCGATTCCAGCGCCGACCGGCGTTCACCGACGGCGGTCTCGATGGCCGTGCGCACCTCGTTGAGCGCCGCGCCAGCGGTGCGCCGCTGCTCGGCGTCGAGAGCACCCATCTGCTTCTTGAGGGCGGTGAGCGAACCCTTCTTGCCCAACAGTTCGGACTCGACGGCGTGGAGCTCGTCGAGTGTGGTCGCGGCGGCGATGCGCGACGGTGCCTCGGCACCGATTCGGGTGAGCTCGTCGATCATCGGGGTTCGAGCCTGTCGCACACGGGAGTGGGGTTCCAATTCCTTTAGGGGTTCCGGCGCTGCCGGGCCGACTCGAACAGTAGGACGGCGCCGGCCACCGCAGCGTTGATGGACTCGACCGTCGCGGCCATGGGGATGGTGACCAGCGCGTCGCAACGCGACACGACCGACGCCGCGAGGCCATGGGCCTCCGAGCCGACGAGCAGCGCGACCGGAGCGACGAGGTCGACTGCCTCGGGCGCCACTCCCCCGCTCACGACGGTTCCGACCAGCGATCGGCCGGCGAGTGCATCGAGGGCGGCGTCGACCTCGGTCTCCTCGGCCACCGGCAGTCGCACGATCGAACCGGCAGCGGCTCGCACGGTCTTGGGGCCGAACAGATCGGTGGTGGTTCCGCACGCCACGACCCCGGCGCAACCTGTGGCCTCCGCCGCACGTACCAACGTGCCGGCATCGGAGACGTCGACGAGCACCAGCACCGGACCGGACCCCGCCGCAACGTCGGCGACGGTCGCCACCGACCGAGGAGCGACGGCCAACATTCCTTGCGGGCTGTTGGTGTCACTCACCGACGCGAACACCGACGAGGTCAACGACCAGACGGGTACATCGGCGTCGAGCGCGTCACGCACGGCAGCGCGCAATGGCGATCGATCATCGGCACCCGCCCATGCGTCGGCGTCGATGTAGAGCTCGCGCAACGCGGTTCCGGCGGCGAGCAGTTCGCTCACGGGAACGGGCCCCTCGATGACGAACACCCCCGCCTCCACACGCGACCTGCGGCGCCCCGTGAGGCGCCGCAGATCGGCGATGCGTGGGTTGTTCGACGACAGCGGTGTCGGTTCGACGACCACTGCGACCGATCAGGCTGCTTCGTTGGCCGCGGTCACCAGCGCGGTGAACGCCGCCGGATCGGACACGGCGAGATCGGCGAGCACCTTGCGGTCGACCTCGATGCCGGCCTGCTTCAGACCGTTGATGAACTTCGAGTACGTCGTGCCATTGAGACGGCATGCGGCGTTGATGCGCTGGATCCAGAGCTGACGGAAGTCGCCCTTGCGTGCACGACGGTCGCGGAAGGCGTACTGCAACGAGTGCATGACCTGCTCGTTGGCCGCACGGTACGACCGGCTCTTGTTGCCGTAGTAACCCTTCGCGCGTTCGAGGGTTGTCTTGCGATGCTTCTTGCTGGCGACTGCGCGCTTCACACGTGCCATCGGAGCCTCCTTGGGGCAGAGAGTTGGTGGGGATCAGATGCCGAGCTGACGACGGACTCGCGCCGCGTCGCCGGGGGCCAGGACGTAATCGCCCTCGAGGCTGCGCTTCCGCTTGGGCGACTTCTTCTCGAGGATGTGGTTGAGGTTGGCCTTGCGGCGGGTGATCTTTCCGGTACCGGTGATCTTGAAGCGCTTCTTGGCGCCACTGTGGGTCTTCATCTTCGGCATGTCGTGTCTCCTGCGTTCGTACTTCTCGGTGTGCTGCTCGGTGTACTGCGGGTTGTTGCGGCGTGTCGCCGGGTCAGGCTTCGGGAGCGAGGCCCTCGGCCGCCAGTTCCGCCTCGACCGCCACCTCGATGGGGGGCTCGTTGGACGGTGCGACGTCGACCTGTTCGTCACGACGCTTCACGGGCTTGGCCTTCTTCTCGGGTCCGAGGACCATGGTCATGTTGCGGCCGTCGAGCTTGGGATACACCTCGATGTGCCCATGCTCGGCGACGGCTTCGGCCACCTGGTCGAGGATCTTGCGACCGAGTTCGGGATGCTGCATCTCGCGGCCCCTGAACATGATCGTGATCTTGACCTTGTGCCCCTCGGCGAGGAACTCCTCGACCTTGCGGGTC
>CAYVUO010000022.1:5252-8583 GCA_964454715.1 uncultured Bifidobacterium sp.
CGATCTTGGGCCGGTACTTCATCTCCTTGACCACCACGTTGGTGCTCTTGCGTCGTGATTCACGCGCCTTCTGCGCGGCCTCGTACTTGTACTTGCCGTAATCCATGATCCGGCAGACAGGAGGATTCGCCTTGTCGGCGACCTCCACGAGGTCGAGCTCGAGTTCCCGCGCCATGGCGAGGGCCTCGGGCAGGGGCTTGATCCCGATCTGGGCACCATCGGGTCCGACGAGCCGCACCTCGCGTGCGCGGATGCGGTCGTTGATCCGGGGCTCGTTGTTGGCGGCCGCTGCTATGGCCGGTCACTCCTCATTCGTGCCTGGTCCTCCCTGGCGAAAACGGTTGGGTCATGACGACCGCCCCACTCGCACCCGGGCCGGGAACGAAGAACGGCGGACATCGGTGGAAGCCGACGCCCGCCGCGGTCGGCGATGCCCACGGGCACCACCTCGGAGGAGGAACTTCGAACCCGGTCGCACCGTGCTGTTCGACTCCGAGGAGCCGGGGATGGTGGCCGGGTGGGGGCCGAGGCCCCGCTTCCGTTCAGTTGTGGACTGCGTACGATACCGGACCGGCCCTCGGGCCACGAATCCGCCCTCGAGGAGCCCCATGAGCGATGACCCGCAGTCCCCCAGTAGCGCCGCCAGTGCCGGGGCCATGGCCGGGGCACCCGGTCTCGAGGATCTGAGCCCCGAGGAGCAGGCCCGGGCGGCGGAGATGGTCGCCCAGATGGCGGAGGTGCAGAAGCAGATCCTCTCCGCACCGGCGCACCGATTCGTGCTCAACCACGCGATGGGGCTCTACGAGCTCGCGGCGGTGCACCTGGCCCAGGACTCCCCCGACTTCGACCAGGCCCGCCTCGCCATCGACGCACTCATCGGCCTCATGGACGCCTCGGCGGGCCGCTTGGGCGAGAACGAGCCCGATGTGCGCGACGCGCTCGCGGTGCTCCAGACCCTCTATGTGCGACGCACCAGCGAACTGGCCGGCGACTGAGTCACGAGGCGAGGTCGCGGCGCTCGAACGCCCGGGCCCCGAGCGCGAGCACCACCAGTGCCGCCCCCACGAGCGGGAGTGCGTGCCACCACACCCACCCCTTGTCGAGGGGTGAACCGTTCGTGGCGTACCAGAACGGCGACGCCCACTTGGCCCAGTGCAGGAAGTCGACGAGCCCCGAGAGGTTGCCGGCCAGATAGGTGAGCGCACCGAGCCCGCCGGCGACACCGAGGGCGACGCCGCGCGAACCGGTGGCGGCGCCGAGCGCGAGCGCGAACCATCCGAACACGATGCCGAGCAACACGATTCCGGCGACGGCGCCGAGCAGATCGAAGAAGGAGATCTGCAGATCGGCGAGCGGATTCGCGACCGCGAGCGCCATCACGATCACCGCACCGAAGAGCGCAGCGTCGACGGCCACGAGCGCTGCACTCTGCAGCAGCACGCGTCGACGCGAGATCGGTTGGGCCAGCACGAGATCGAGCATGCCCCGCTCCTCCGCTCCTCCGATGGCGCCGGCGCCCGCGCCGATGGTGAGCACGAGGATGAAGATCGGGATCATGAATCCGAACAACTCACCCGAGACGTAACCCGCACCCGTGGCCATCGAGTAGTCGGACGCGCCCATCATGTCGAGCAGCGCCTGCGGCAACTGGTCGAGGATCCCCGAGAGGTCGGTGGCACCGCGCATCGACGGCCACACCGCAGCGATGATCGCGATGTAGACGGATACGCCGAGCGACCACCACAACAGCGCACGACGACGATCGCGCAGCCCTTGTGCGAGCACGGGGAAGCGACGCAGCATCACGAACCGTTCCCGCGGTAGAGGTCGAGGAACACCTCGTCGAGATCGGCAGCGCGGCTGAGCAGATCGACGACGGGCAACGTGCCGAGTGCAGTGAGGATCGGCTGGTAGTCACCCGTGATCGCGAACTCGAGCATGTCGCCACGACGCGAGAGTTCGGAGATGCCCTCGACGGCACCCAGCGCGACTTCGGCAGCGGCACCCGCACCGACTGCGACGCTGACGTTCACTCGCCGGAGACCACGTCCCCGCAGCGCGTCGACGGTCTCGACCGCGATGAGCCGACCATCGCGGATGATGCCGACGCGATCGGCGGTGTGCTGCACCTCGTCGAGTGAGTGGGAGGAGAGGAACACGCTGCCCCCATCGCGCACGAACTCACGGATGAAGCGGTGGAACTCATCCTGTACCAACGGATCGAGGCCGGTCGTCGGCTCGTCGAGGATCACGAGTTCGGGCGCGTGCTGGAACGCCTGCACGAGACCGAACTTCTGACGATTGCCCTTCGAGAGCTGGCGCATCGGTCGATCGAGCTGCACTCCGAAGCGATCGACCAGCTCCGCTCGCCGCACCGGAGGCGTGTCGGGCCGCAGCGACGACAGCCAGTCGAGCACCTGATGACCGGTGAGCGTGGGCGGCAATGCGAGATCTCCGGGCAGGTAGCCGGTGCGGGCCCGCACTGCGAGCGAATCGGCGACCGAGTCGAGGCCGAGCACCGTCGCCCGACCCGACGTGGGACGCAGCAGGTCGAGCAGCACGCGGATCGTCGTGGTCTTGCCCGCGCCATTGGGCCCGAGGAATCCGAACACCTCACCGGCGGGCACGTCGAGATCGAGCGACTCGATGCCGCGACCGTGCTTGTAGGAGAGGGTCAACGCCTCGGTGCGGATGGCCGAGACGTCAGACATCGTTCAGTCCGTTCCCGATCCGGCGGCGATGTCCGGTGCGATGTCGGCCGCCTCCCATCTGCCCAGTCTGCCCGGCACCACCCGCCAGCACACACGCGCTCCCACCATCACGGTACGGGAGCCATCGGCGATCGCCGCACAGTGGAACGGGTGATCGACGCCGGCATCGGAGCGAACGACGCCAAGGCCTCGCGGATCGTCGAACTCGACGACGACTCCGCGCTGAGGGGCGAGCGGCGTCGTCACGACCATGTCAGGGAACGATCTTCGAGATCGGGAGTTCGATGATGTCGGTGGCACCTGCATCACTGAGTGCGGGGATGAGCACGTTGATGCGGTTCTTCTCGACGACCGATTCGACGGCGTAGCCAGCGCCGCCGTAGAGCTCGTTGACCGTCGGGGACTTCATCGAGGGCAGCACACCGATGACTGCGTCGAGACGATCGGTCGGCACGTTGAGCTTGACCAGCACCTTGCCACGGGCATCGAGCACGCCTTCGAGCAGGGTGCGCAACTGATGCATCGCGTGCGCCTTGGCCGGATCGGCATAGGCCCCCGGGTTGGCGATGAGCTCGGTGTAGGACACGAGGATCGTGTCGATGATCTTGAGTCCGGCGGCA
>CAYVUO010000022.1:8593-19819 GCA_964454715.1 uncultured Bifidobacterium sp.
TAGGAGAGGCGGATGTCGGCCTCGATGCCCTTGTCGGCGAAGAAGCGGCGCGTGAGCTCGGGGTACTCGCTCGATACGCGCACGCCCTGGGGCAGATCGGCGACGCTGTCGTAGGGCGAGTCCTTGGGAACGGCAACGATGATGCGAACCGGATTCGTGGTGACCTTCGAGTAGCGCAGTTCACCCAGCGACTCGACGTTGCTCGAGGTCTCCTCGATCCAGTCGCGCCCGGTGATGCCCAGATCGAACAGGCCCTCGGCCACGTAGACGGGGATCTCCTGAGGCCGGAGGATGCGCACATCGACGACACGGGGATCGTCGATGGTGGCCTTGTACTGCACGGCGGAATCGCGGGAGACCTTGAGGTCGGCGGCCTCGAACAGTTCGAGCGTCGCCTTCTCGAGCGAACCCTTCGGCAGTACCAGTCTGAGCATCGGGCCAAACTACTGCCGACCCCGTCGGCGACAGAAACGCATTGGTGGCGACGGGCGTCACGGTCGCTCGCATCGGTCGTGCCCGTAGGATCGGGACATGGCTCGCCACAGGGAACGCCACCTCAGTCATCGCACGGGCTGGCTACGCGCCTCGGTGCTCGGCGCCAACGACGGCATCATCTCCACCGCTGCGCTCATCCTCGGCGTCGCCGCGAGCGATGCCGGTCGTTCGGCCATCCTCACCGCTGGCATCGCCGGCCTGAGTGCGGGCGCCATGTCCATGGGCATGGGCGAGTACGTGTCGGTGAGTTCACAACGCGACACCGAGCAGGCCGACATCGCCAAGGAGGTCTGGGAGCTCGAGAACGTGCCCGACCGCGAACTCGCCGAGCTCACGGCGATCTACCAGGAGAAGGGCCTCGACCACGCGCTCGCTCGCGAGGTCGCCACCCGACTCACCGAGAAGGACGCACTTCGCATCCACCTCATCGAGGAACTTGGCATCACCGAAGCGTCATTGGCTCGGCCGTGGCAGGCCGCGCTGTCGTCGATGGCCTCGTTCGCCGTCGGCGCTGCGCTCCCCCTCCTCGCCGCGGCACTGGTTCCGGCGAGCGCATCGACGGGTCTGCGGATCATCGTCACGCTCGCCGTTGCGCTCATCGCCCTGCTCGCCCTCGGGCTCGCCGGCGCGAGGGCAGGCGGTGCACACCCCTTGCGCCCGACGGTCCGTGTCGTGGTCGGCGGCTTGCTCGCCATGGGCGTCACCATGGCGATCGGCAAGTTGTTCGGCACCGCGGTCGGCTGACCGCGTCGCTCAGTCGTTCTCGAGACGGCGGAGGAGATTGACCATCTCCACCGCGGTGCACACGCAGTCATCGCCCTTGTTGTCGTCATCGGACGAACGGGCGAGTGCCTGATCGAGGTTCTCGGTGGTGAGGACGCCGAACACCACGGGGGCACCCGTGGCCAATTGCACGTCCTGGATGCCGCGCGCGCATTCGCCGGCGACGAAGTCATAGTGCGAGGTCTCGCCGCGGATCACGCACCCGAGACCGACGACGGCATCGACGTGACCGTTCTCGATGAGCGCCAATGCAGCCATGGGGATCTCGTAGGCACCGGGCACCCAGACGGTCACCACGTCGTCGGTGGAGACGCCGAGACGCTCGAGCGCCGCTTCCGCGCCATCGAGCAGGCGGTTGGTGATCTGATCGTTGAAGCGACCACAGACCAAGCCGATGCGGATCCCCGAACCATCGAGTTCCGGGGCGATCGAGTTCGCGTCTCGGAAGTTCTTCGCCATGATCAGTCGAGACCCTCGAGCATGTGGCCCATCTTCTCGCGCTTGGTGCGCAGGTAGGCGATGTTCTCGGGGTTCGGGACCGACTCGAGCGGCACGCGCTCGACGATGTCGAGACCGAATCCCTCCAGGCCGCCGTACTTCGACGGGTTGTTGGTCATGTAGCGCATCGTGGTGATGCCGAGGTCCACGAGGATCTGTGCGCCGATGCCGTATTCACGGCTGTCGATGGGGAGGCCGAGTGCGAGGTTCGCGTCGACGGTGTCGACACCCTCGTCCTGCAGCGAATAGGCGCGGATCTTGTGGCCTATGCCGATGCCGCGACCCTCGTGCCCACGCAGGTAGACGACGACACCCAAGTTCTCGTCGGCGATCATCTTCATCGCCTGGTCGAGCTGTGGGCCGCAATCGCAACGGAGCGAACCGAACACGTCGCCGGTCAGGCATTCGCTGTGCACGCGGACGAGCACGTTGTCCTGACCCTGGACCGCGCCGCGGACGAATGCGACGTGCTGCTGGCCATCGAGCACCGACTCGTACACATAGCAATGGAACTCGCCCCATGGCGTCGGGATGCGCGCCTCGGAGATGCGCTTCACGAGCTTCTCGTTCTGGCGCCGGTACTTGATCAGCTGGGCGATGGTTACCATCAGGAGCCCGTGCTCCTTGCAGAACTCGATCAGGTCCGGGACCCGGGCCATGGTGCCGTCGTCGTTGACGATCTCACACAGCACGCCCGACGGGAACAGGCCCGCCATGCGGGCGAGGTCGACGGCCGCCTCGGTGTGGCCGGCGCGCTTGAGCACACCTCCCTCGGCGTAGCGCAGCGGGAAGATGTGACCGGGACGAGCGAGATCACCCGGGCGCGTGGCGGGATCGATGAGCGAGAGGATCGTGCGAGCACGATCGGCCGCCGAGATGCCGGTGGACGTGTCGTGGCGATAGTCGACCGAGTACGTGAACGCTGTGCGCTGGGCCTCGGTGTTGTCGCGCACCATGAGGGGGATGTCGAGCTCGTCGAGACGATCTCCGGTGAGCGGTGTGCAGATCACCCCAGAGGTGTGGCGGACGAAGAAGGCGATCTTCTCGGGCGTCACGGCCTCGGACGCCATGATGAGGTCGCCCTCGTTCTCGCGATCCTCATCGTCGACCACCACGACGATCTCACCGCGACCGATTGCCGCCACGGCCTCGGGGATCGTCGAGAAGTACTGCGACCAGTCGGAACGTTCCGACGACGGATTCTGCTTCGGCTCGGACATCAGGCCTCCTCGGGCCGTTGGAGCGAGGCCAACTGCGCCTCGATGAGTCGTTCTGTGTACTTCGCCATCACGTCGACCTCGATGTTCACGAGCGCACCCGGGCCCTTGTGCCCGAGCGTGGTCACCGCAGCGGTGTGCGGGATGACGGCAACGGTGAAACCGTCGTCGAGGGGCAACACGACGGTGAGTGAGATTCCATCGACGGTGATCGACCCCTTCTCGACCACGTAGCGCAGCAGTGCTTCGGGGATGCGCACACGAAGATCGGGCACGCCGTCGACGATCTCACCGACGGCGTCGACGTGACCCTGCACGAGGTGGCCGCCGAGGCGATCCTCCACCCGCACGGGACGTTCGAGGTTCACGCGATCACCGGGCTGCAACGACCCGAGGTTGGTGCGGGCGTAGGTCTCGTCGCTGACATCGGCATCCCACCAACCTGCGGCCGAGTCGAACGCGACGATGGTGAGACAGCACCCGTTGACCGCCGTGGAGTCGCCGATCCCGGCGCCCTCGAGCACCGTCGAGCATGCGATGCGCAGGCGCGAACCGTCGCGCGCCGCCACGGTGCCCAACTCCTCGACGATCCCTGTGAACATCAACGACCTTCCAGTTCGATGCGAAGATCGTCGCCCACCGGACGGATCTCCACAATTCGACCCCGCCAGACGTCGCCGATCGTGGGCGCACCGGGCCCGGCGAACATGCCGCGCGCATCGTCGCCGCCGAACAGCGCCGGGGCCAGGTAGAGCACGTGGCGATCCACGAGACCAGCGGCCTGGAAGGCATGGGCCACCGCCGCTCCGCCCTCGACGAGCACCTGCAGCACGCCGCGCGAGCCGAGATCGTCGAGGACCGAGCCGAGATCACCCTCCATCTCGAGACACGGATGCACCGCGGCACCCTCGGGAGCGCGTCCGAGCACGACCCGAAGGGGCTCGGTGTCGTCGGCGCTGCGCTCAGCCGCCGGGAGCCGCACAGTGAGTGACGGGTCGTCGCTGCGCACCGTGCCCGCGCCCACGATGATCGCATCGCTGTCGGCACGCAGGCGGTGGGCGTCGAGCCTCGCCGCCTCCCCCGTGATCCATTGCGAGGATCCGTCGGGGGCGGCAGTGCGACCGTCGAGGGTGGCCGCCGACTTCAACACGACGAACGGTCGACCCGTGCGACGGTGATGCAGGTAGGGCGCGAGCTGCGCTGTCGCCGCGTCAGCACCCACACCGACCTCGACCTCGATGCCCGCAGCGCGGAGTCTCGAGATCCCCTCACCCGACACCTTCGGATCGGGATCGACGAGCGCTACCACGACGCGGGCGACCCCGGCATCGATCACGGCTCCGGCGCATGGAGGAGTGGCACCGTGATGTGAACAGGGCTCGAGTGTGACGTAGAGCGTGGAACCCCGCGCTGCGTCGCCGGCGGCGGAGAGGGCCACCACCTCGGCATGGGGACCGGTGCGGCCATCGGTCGCTCCCTCGAACGCCGGTCCGTCGCCGACGGGCACCACGACGGCTCCGACCCAGGGTCGGGGCGCGACCCGTCTCCGCGACGTGGCGGCGACGGCGATCGCTCGGGCCATGTGGGCCTCGTCGGTGGGGGTGGTCGCGATGGGCGAGATCGTAGTGGGGGCGACCTGAGCGCCCTCGGGCCGAGGATCTCAGTCGGCCCTACCCCTTGCGGCTCAGTCGGCCCTGCCCGTTGCGGCTCAGTCGGCCCTACCTCTTGCGGCTCAGTCGCCGACCATCAACCGGAGGGCGTGGGGGACGACGTCGAGCACGGCGTCGAGGCATTCCACCGCTCCCCCGGGCGATCCAGGCACATTGAGCACGAGCGTCGTGCCCCTGGTGCCGGCGACGGCCCGCGACAGTCGACCGAGTGGGTTCACCGCACGCATTGCCTCGGCCAGACCGGGGGCTTCGCGATCGAGCACGATCCGTGTTCCCTCCGGCGTGAGGTCGCGGGGACCGAAACCGGTGCCACCGGTGGTGACGATGAGTCCGGCGAAGTCGTTTGCCAGTTCGACGATGGCCTCACCGACGTTCTCGCGTCCGTCGGCGACCACACGATGCTCGAGCACCTCGAACCCTGCGGCCCGCAATCGCTCGACGAGCGCAACACCGCTCCTATCCTCACGGGTACCGGCGACGACACCGTCGGACACGGTGAGCACCTTGGCCGAGAGGCCGGCGGTGGGCGTGGTGGTCGCGGCGTGTTCGGTCACGATCGAGAGTCTGCCCCGCGCCGGAGCCGAAGGAGGAACATGCCGTCGGTTCCGGCCGCCTGCGGCAGCAGCAGCGCGCCTCTTCCGAGTGGACGCCAGGGAGAGCTCGGTGGCGCGACGGCTGCGAACTCGGGATGCTCGTCGGCCAACCACTCATCGATGGCGCTGGTCTCGCGCTGCGTGAGCGTGCACACGCTGTAGACGAGCATGCCGCCGGGGCGTACGAGTGGGAGGACGGCACCCAACAACATCCTCTGGATGAGCGCGAGGGATTCGATGTCGTCGGGCGCGATGCGCCACCGGGCATCGGGGCGTCGGCGCAATGACCCGAGCCCGCTGCAGGGAGCATCGAGCAACACCCGGTCGAACGACTCGGCACGGAACGGCGGACGCATGCCGTCGGCGGTGACCAAGGAGAGTTCGGAGGGCCCCCGACCGAGGCGATGCGCGTTCGCTGCGATGAGACCGACTCGAGATGGACGCACATCTGCGGCGATCACATGTGCGCCGGTGGCAGCGAGTGCCGTGGCCTTCCCGCCCGGCGCGGCACACACATCGAGGATCAGTTCCCCCGGGCCCGCTTCGACGGCATCGGCGACTCGCGACGAGCCCTCGTCCTGGATGTAGCCGTCGGTGCGCATCGTGACCGAGGCCGATTCGTTCATCGCCTCGAGCGCGCCGATGGCGTCGGTGGCCCCGAGATCGGCGACGAACTGGGCGAGGATCCAATCGGGCTGGCTCAAGCGCACCGCATCGGACGGCCATTCGACCGGCATCGAATCGGCGACACGACGAAGCACGGCGTTGCACAGACCCGACACCTTGCGTGGTGCTGCACCGACCGTCGCACCCACCGCAGCGTGCGGGGGTGTACCCATGAAGACGAGCTGGAAGGCTCCGAGACGGAGCCAATTGCGAGTGTTCACATCGATGCGGCCCGGATCTGGGATGAATCGGTCGACCAGCCAGTCGCAGGCTCGTCGCATCCGAGTCGTGCCGTAGACGAGTTCGGTGACGAAGGCGCGATCACGGGATTCGAGTGCGCTGCGCTCGAGCATCGACGGCAGCACGAGGTTGGCGTAGGCGCCATCACGATCGATGCGTTCGAGGGCTTCGACAGCCAGTCGACGCGCATCGGCACCGGCGGGAGCAGCACGTTTCGACGGCGTCTTCGGGCTCACTGCCCCAGCCGTTCGCCATCGACGACGCGCGAACCATTGCGCCAGTCGATGACACGCTGACGCGATCGGCCCTCGGGTTGCACGACCGTCAGTTCGAGCAGGCCGTCGCCGGTGCCGACGCAGTTGCCGATGATCTCGCCTGCTGGCGCCATGCCGGGCACGGGACGAGCTTCGTGGATCTTGAATCGCGCGGCGCGGAACGACGTGTGCGCGCCGCCGACGCGAACGAGCCGATCGATCGAGACGGCCGATGCCTCCCAGTCGATGCGAAGGTCAACGGACGTGATCTTGGACGCGTAGGAGATCTCACCGGTCTGCTCCACCGGTTCGGACAAGCCTTCCGCCAACTGCGCGACCAACAACTGCGATCCGACTTCTACGAGCGTTCCCCGCAACGACGAGAGCGTGTCGCGCTCGCCGATCTCGACTTCCGCACGGGCGTAGACCGCGCCGGTGTCGAGTCCCTCGGCGACCTCCATCACGCACACCCCGGTGATCGGGTCGCCAGCGAGGATGGCCCGCTCGACCGGCGCCGCGCCGCGCCAGCGCGGCAGCAACGAGAAGTGGAGATTGAGCATCGGCACCGCTTCGAGCACGCGCACCGGGATGATGCGACCGAACGCCACGACGACACCGAGTTCGACGCCGGCGGCGAGCACATCATCGAGTTCGTGGGTGACCGGCAGGCCGAGGTCGAGAGCTGTGGCCTTCACCGGCGTGGGAGAGGTGGATCCGCCGCGACCGCGCCGACGATCTGGGCCGGTGACGACGCACGCGATCTCGAAACCGGCGGCGTGGAGGGCGACCAACGGGGGCACGGCCACATCGGGAGTGCCGAGGTACGCGAGGCGACGGGGACGCGATCCGGGCCGAGCCCGCTCGGGCACCGCCACGTCAGCGCAACCGAAGCGTGGGACGAGCGATCTCGGAATCGCCGATCTGCCCTGCCCCACGAGCGCGCAGTTGCTGCAGCGCGACGCGGGCTTCGGACAGTTGTTCGGGAGTGAGGAGTTCGGTCATCAACACGCCGTCGAGGTGGTCGATCTCGTGCTGGAACACGCGACACGCGAAGTCGTCGAGTTCGAGATCGAGTTCGTTGCCGTCGAGATCGAACCCCTTCACATGGATCTCGGCCGGCCGCAGGATCTCGAAGTGGAGCCCGGGGATCGACAGGCATCCCTCGGTGAACTCGGCCTCGCCGCGCGACTCGACGATCGTCGGATTGAGGATCACCCCGGGGCGATCGTCGTGGTCGAAGACGAAGAAGCGCTGCTGCACGCCGACCTGCGGAGCCGCCAGGCCGACCCCGGGGGCGTCGTACATGGTGACGAACATGTCGTCGACCAACTTCACGAACCGCCCGTCGACGTTCGTCACGTCGGCGGCGCGCTGCTTGAGCACGGGGTCACCGATGATGCGGATCGCGTGGCGGGACATGCCCCAAGGGTAGCGTCGGACCATGTCGGGACCCCCCTCCCACTACTTCGACCGCACCCCATCGGTGCCATCGGACGAGCGCACGGTGACCCTCTCGTTGTCCGATGTCGACCTCACGCTCACGTCCGATCGGGGGATGTTCTCGCCCGATCGCGTCGACGCGGGCACGCGCCTGCTGCTCCAGGAGTCGCCGCACCCCACGCCGGCGATGACCGATGTGCTCGATCTCGGATGCGGGTACGGCCCCATCGCCATCACCCTCGCCCGCCGGGCGCCATCGACCCGAATCTGGGCCGTCGACGTGAACGAGCGCGCCGTCGAGCTGTGTCGGCGCAACGCCGAGGCCAACGGCGCCGACAACGTCACCGCCGTGCTCGTCGATGAACATGGTGCTGCGATCGATGGCACCACGCTGCCCAAGTCGTTCGACGGCATCTGGTCGAACCCGTCGATCCGCATCGGGAAGGCTGCCCTCCATTCGATGCTGGAGCATTGGCTCTCGATGTTGTCGCCCGATGGACATGCGTGGCTCGTCGTGCAGAAGCATCTCGGTGCCGATTCGTTGGCCAAGTGGCTCGGTACGCAGGGCAACGAGACAACTCGGCTCCTGTCGCGAGCGGGCTACCGCATCCTCGAGGTGAGCGCTCGATGACTCGCAACCTCACCGGCACCGAACTCAAGCGCCAGCATCGTGAGTGGCGACGTCGTCCCCATGAGCGACTCGCACTCCTGCTCGATGGCGTACAGAACCCGTTCAACGTGGGAACGATCCTGCGCTCCGCCGCGGCATGGGGTGTCGATCACCTCTGGCTCGTGGGCGCTCCCTCCCCCACCGATGCGAAGGTCCAGAAGACGGCACTCGGGTCGCAGAAGTTCCTGGCCTGGACCCACTGCGACACGACCGGCGATGCCATGACCGCGGCTCGCGCCGCTGGCTTTCGGATCGTCGGCATCGAACTGGCCGAATCGGCGACGCCCATGCACGAGACCGAACTCACCGGCGATGTCTGCCTCGCGCTCGGCCATGAGGACCGTGGCCTGTCGAAGGAACTGCTGGGTTCGGCCGACGCGATCACGTTCCTCCCCCAGATGGGCAAGATCGGTTCGCTCAACGTCGGCATCGCCGCCGCGGTCGCGATGTACGAGGTGCGGCGTCGGGAGTGGGACGCCGACTAGACCCGCATCGGATCGACATCGATGCGCAGCCGGCCGCCGGGACGCGGCGTGGCCGCGATCGCGTCGCAGAGCACCGAATGGTTGGCAGCGCGGATGATCCAGCGTCCGTCGGCCGGGCCCATCACCTCGACCCCATCGGGTCGACCGAACGCCGTCACCCAGGCCTCGGCCGACTGCCCCGAGACGAGCGCCATCGCCCGTGCGGGAGGGAATCCCAACATCGCGCGCCGCTTCGCCTCCGCGTCGCTCGCGATCGACGGATCGGCATGCACCGCAGCGCGCACCACCTCGTGGTCGGGCTGACGCGTCTGCACGACGATGCGGCCCGGACCACGCCCGCCCACGAGACGAGCGGCGCGCACGAGCAGCGCGAGTGCCTGCTCGGCGGCACGGTACTGGGGTGACAACAGCTCCTGGTCGAAGTCGAGGAACATGACGACGTCGACCGCGTCACGAGCCGTGACATGCAGCACCGCCTCGGTGCCGACCACGACACGGTGCGCGAGCGCATCGGGATCGGGACGACCGTCGCCGGTGAGTTCACCCACCGGCTCGCGCACGAGGGCCTCGAGTTCCTCTCGGACTCGCGAGACACCGGCGCGCACATTGCGCATCTTGGTCGCACCGCACTCGGTGCACACGACCGGGCGCTCGGCCCCGCAGCGCGGGCAGTGCAATGCGCCGTCGTCGGACTGTGTCACCGAAGCCGAGCAGTTCTCGCACGATGCGACCGCACCACAACCACCACAGGCCAACAGACGCGAACGTCCCTTGCGATTGAGCACGCAGACGACTCGCGCATCGCTGCGCAACACATCGACGATCCGATCGGAGAACAGTCCCGCCCCGGGCGGGTCGCCGCGACGATCGATGACGTTGACCACGGGCCACCCCTCACGCTCGATGGAGCGAGGGAGTGTGAGCACGGGACCGAGTACTGCGGCCTCGAGGGAAGGAGTCGGAGACACGAGCACACAAGGCACACCGAGACGTCGAGCGCGTTCGACCAGCACATCGCGCGCGTGCCATGTCGGAGCCTGTTCCTGCTTGAGCGCCTCGTCGTGTTCATCGAGCACGACGATCGCGGCGGGAGACGAGATCGGGGCCCACGCCGCAGCACGGGAGCCGAGCACGCTCGCCCACCCTCCGCGCGCCATCGCCCAGTCATCGGGCAGCACGGCGATCGGAAGACCGGCGCGTCGCAGTTCGCGCGCGTGCGCTCGAACCATCGGCAGGGTCGGCGCCGCGACGAGGATCGGACCGAGAGCAGCCGCAGCGCGCAACACCGGCCCCACGCCCATCGCCGGCGGGATCCGCAGGGTCGACACCGGGAGTGCGAGCGCCTCGGCCACGAGCGCATCGAGTGCGCCGGTGGACGCCATACCGGGAGTCGGAGTCGCAGCTCGGTGACGTTCGGGTACGGCGCGCACCGCTCCGGGTGGAGACGCCGTGCGAAGCACCGACGCCGGGCGGCCGGCCCACCGCCACGAGGCCCACGCCGCGAGGTCGAACAGTTCCGCCGGCGGACCCCATCCGGTGACCTTGGTGACGGCCTGCAGTGCCACCCCCGCCGGTGGTTCGACATCGTCGGCGACCACCCATCCACCGACGCGACGGCCATGCAATGGGATGCGCACGATGGTTCCGACCCGCACGTCATCGGCGAACCGAGCGGGCACGACGTAGTCGAAGAGTCGATCGATGGCGGGCTCATCGGGGCGCACGCGTACGACACGTTCACCCGGTTCGGCGACGCGGACGGCGGGAGTCGAAGCCACCACCGGTTCGGCTTCGCCGAAGTCGAAGGCTCCCTGTTCAGAGGCGCTCATGGTGACGCGCCCTGACGACGGATCAGAGCCCGAGGGCGGACTTCAACGCGTCGACGCGGTCGAGTCGCTCCCAGGTGAACGCATCGCCGGTGCGACCGAAGTGACCGTAGGCCGCGGTCTGCTTGTAGCGCGGACGCCGCAGTTCGAGATCGCGTTCGATGGCAGCGGGTCGGAGATCGAACACCTCGCGCACCGCCTCCGCGATGCGCTGCTCGTCGACGTTCGAGGTGCCGAAGGTCTCGACCATGATCGACACCGGATGGGCCACACCGATGGCGTAGGCGACCTGCACCTCGCAACGATCGGCGGCTCCGGAAGCCACCACGTTCTTCGCGACCCAGCGCGCCGCGTAGGCGGCCGAACGGTCGACCTTCGACGGGTCCTTG
>CAYVUO010000023.1:0-19293 GCA_964454715.1 uncultured Bifidobacterium sp.
CATGTGGTCGTCCTCGTACCACCGGTTGTAGCCGACGATGTGCTCCGGCATCGGTTCGACCCAGGTGATGAGCGCGCCTCCGAGTTCGGGCGCGTGCGGACCGACCGCCGGGAGGTCGAAGTACGCCGGATCGCCCCCCGGCACGTAGTCAGTGCTCATGATCAACTTCCTGCGAGTTCGTTGCGACGTGCTTCCCATGCACCGATCATCTCGCCGAACCTCATCGGGTTGTAGATGTCCTCCTGGTAGGAGAACAGGCCGTCGCCGGCGTAGTGGAGGATCGAGATGTTGTAGGCGCGATGCACCGAGCCGTCGCCGGGGTCCTGCATCACCGACCATGCCTGGAACACGACCCAGCCCTTCGCCTCGTCGACGATCCACCACTCGATGGGGAACTCGGCGATGCAGTTGCCCGGGTAGTCGCGCACCATCGAACGTGTGTAGAACTCGAGCACCTCGGCCCGGCCGTTCATCTCACCGATGAGATGTTCGAGGTAGAAGCAGTCCTCGGTGAAGCGCTCGGAGAACGCGGTCCAGTCACCGGTCTCGGCGCCCGCGTCGGCGGCGGCCCGGTACTGCTCGAACGCCGATTCGATCTCTGCGGTCGTCCATCCACTCATGCTGATACCTCCTGCTGTTGGGACGAGGTCGAGAACGCCGACCAGTCGACCGGTGATGACATGTCGCGGTACTCGACCATCGAGAACGGCCATTGTGTGACGACTCGACCGTTCGGAGCCCGGTAGTAGGTGTTGCAGTCGAGGTTCCAGACGTCGATGCCGTCGATGGCCCGCTGCACCTCGACGTTGTAGGCCTCCATGGCCTCGGGACGCACATCGATCCATGCGAGGTCGCGGGCCACCATGCCCTCGAGCAGCTCGACCACGTGCTCGACCTGGTACTCGATCATCTGGATGATCGACCCGTTGTTCATGTTCGGGCCGTAGAGCATGAACAGGTTGGGGAACCCCGAGGTCGTGACGCCGAGATGGGCCTGAGCGCCAGCGTTCCATGCCTCGTGGATCGACCGCCCGCCCGACCCGGTGACGTCGAGGGTCGTGATGAACTTCGTGGCGGCATAGCCCGTGGCGAGCACGATCACATCGACATCGCGTTCGATGCCGTCGACCGTGCGCACGCCGGTTGGCGTGATGCGATCGATGCCCGTGGTGACGAGTTCCATCCGCGGGTCGTTGAAGCACGGGTAGAACACGTTCGAGAGCAACGGACGCTTGCAGCCGAAGGGATGATCGGGCGTGAGCGCTCTACGCAGTTCCGGATCGTTCACCGCTTCGATCGCGGCGAGGCCCGTCTGTTCGCGCTCTGCGTTGAGCTCCTTGAGAGCGAAGGTCATGCCGCGATTCATCGCATCCTCGATCAACTGACGCATCTCGCGCAGAGGCGTGTCGTCGCGACGGAACTGTTCGAGTTGCTCCTCGGTGTACGGGTCGTCGTTCTTGGGCAGCACCCAGTTGGCGGTGCGCTGGAACAGATGGAGTCGATCCGTGATCGGAAGGATCTCGGGAACGAGCTGCACCGCGCTCGCCGCGCTGCCGATGACGGCGACGCGTGCACCCTCGAGTTCGACCGTGTCGTCCCAACGGGCCGAGTGGAAGATCGGGCCAGCGAAGGAGTCGAGGCCGGCGATGTCGGGCAGCACCGGCTCGTTCAACATGCCGACGGCGGAGATGACGGCGTTGGCCGTCGTGTGCCGACCCGATGCCGTGGTGAGATGCCACAGCGATGCGGCGTCGTCCCATGCGATCGAGGTGACCGCGTCGTCGAACGAGCAGCGCGGAGTGACACCGTACTTGTCGGCCACATCGCGCATGTAGGCCCTGATCTCGGGCTGGCGTCCGTAGGGCTTCGACCAGTCGCACTTGAACTCGAACGAGAACGAGTACATGACCGACATCACGTCGCATTCGCAGCCGGGGTAACGGTTGAGGTTCCAGGTGCCGCCCACGCCATCACTGGCCTCGAGCACCTCGAGATCGGTGAATCCCTCCTCGAGCAGGCGCTTGGCCGCGACGATGCCACCCGGCCCCGCTCCGATGATCACGACACGGAACGACGAACGATCCACCACTCACCCCCTCCCCGTTGCCCGGTTACCCTACGCACGCGGTGTGCCGCGAGCGAGGGGTTCGTGGGCTTTCGCAGAGGCGAAAACGGGGACGAGATGACGATCGCGCGTGCAGCCGTGCTCGTGGCTCCGGACCAGTTCGAGGTGCGTGACTTCGCGGTGCCCGAACAGGTCGAGGGCGCCGTGATCGCAGTCGAGGCATGTGGCCTGTGCGGCACCGACCTCGACGTCGTGCGCGGCACCGTTCCCCTGCGCGCCGCCGTCGTGCCCGGGCATGAGCCCATGGGGCGCATCATCTCGATCGCCGATGACTACGCCCGCACCACCGGGCTCTCGATCGGCGACCGGGTGATCGTGCCGGGCGAGCTGCACTGCGGCTCGTGCGCAGGATGCTTGGCCCACGAGTCGTGCCTCTCCTCACCAGGAACCCACGGCTTCCTGCCGGTCGACCGGGCACCGTCGCTGTGGGGCGGATTCGCCGACGCGATGGTGCTCACCCCGCAGTCGAGGCCACTGCGCATCGATGACGATGTACCCGTCAGCCGAGCGGCACTGTTCAACCTCCTCGGGGCGGGATGGTCGTGGGCGGTCGAGGCGCCCGACCTGCAGCCCGACCAGACGATCGTGATCCTCGGCCCGGGACAACGCGGCCTGGCATGCGTGTTGGCCGCGACCGACACCGGGGCGCGAGTCGTGGCCGTCAGCGGACTGGGATCACGCGATCGACACAAGCTCGAGGTCGCCCGCGCCCTCGGCGCCGAGTGCACGATCGATGCCGAGACCACCGATGTCGTGGCGACCGTGCTCGACGCCACGCCCGGCGGAGTCGACGTCGTGGTCGACACCACTCCCCATTCCACCGAATCGATCGACCACGCGATGGCCATGGTGAAGCCCGGCGGCACCATCGTCGTGGCTGGCCTCAAGGGCCGCGCCGTTCCCGACTTCTCCACCGACGCGCTGGCCATGCGCCGCATCTCGATGCGCGGCGTGCGCGCCGTCACCCGCGCCGGATTCCGCAACGCGATCTCGATGATCGAACGCGGGGACGATCGACTCGACCTGCTCCACACCCATCACTTCGACGTCGCTGATGCAATGGCGGCGATCGAGACGTTGCGCGATGACCCGACGGCGATCGCGGTCACGATCGGCGGCAATCAGCTCCGGTCGTGAACGATCACACCCCGGATGTTGCGGCCCTCGATGAGGTCATCGACCGCCACGTTGATGTCGTCGAGTGAGTAGCGCCGGGTGATCATCTCGTCGAGCTTCAAGCGACCGGCTCGATAGAGGTCGATCTGGCGCAGGATGTCGACCGGCGGACTGCACATGCCGAACAGCGCGCCTCGAAGCGACTTCTGCATGCCGGCCAGCGCGAGGAGATGGACCGGGATCGCCGCCGGTTCCGTCATCCTGGCCATGCCGGTCACCACGACGGTGCCGCCCTTGGCCACAGCATCGAACGCCTCGCCGACATCGGCATTGGTGGGGTGTCCCATGCAGAGGATCGCCGATTCGGCTCCCTGTCCATCGCTGATGGAACGCACGAACGCGGTCGCCGACGCCATGTCGGCGAAGGTGTGCGTGGCGCCCATGGTCTCGGCCGTCTCTCGTTTGAACTCGACCGGATCGACGACGATGACGGTCGCCGCGCCGGCGAGGGAAGCCCCCTGCACTGCGCTCATGCCCACTCCGCCCGCACCGAGGACGATGACGTTGTCTCCGGGTCGCACCTCGGCGGCATTGATTGCGGAGCCGAACCCAGTTCCGACTCCGCATCCGAGCAGACAGACCGTCTCGAGCGGAACGTCATCGGGGATCTTCACCAACGAGTTCTCGGAGACGACGGCGTACTGCGAGAACGTCGAGATCAACAGGAACTGATGGAGATCGCTGCCGTCGAGATGCATGCGATAGGTGCCGTCCGGCATCGGCCCGAGTTGGAGCGTGGCCCCGAGATTGCAGAGGTTGGTGCGCCCCTGCGCGCAGTAGCGGCACCGCCCACAGCTGGGGATGAACGAAGCGACGACATGGTCGCCGGGCGCGAGCCCCACCACCCCGGGGCCGACGGCTTCGACGATTCCCGCACCCTCGTGCCCAGCGCACATGGGAAGCGGACCTGCGTTGCTTCCTTCGAGGAAGTGCACATCGCTCTGACAGAGACCACTCGCAACGTAGCGCACGAGCACCTCGTGGGCCTTCGGGGAGTCGACCTCGACGTCGACCACTTCATAGCGGCCCGGACTCTCGAACAGCACCGCAGCTCGTGACCTCATCGCGTTCCTCCAAACATCATGGACATCGAACATTCGATTCGCGACGCGCGAGTCACGGCACCCTCACCACGACACGCCCCATCGTCCGCCGGTGCGCAAGGTCGTCGCACGCTGCTGGCACATCGAGCCAGTCGACGACGCGCTCGACGGTCGGGCGATAACGGCCCTGCGCGATCAGTTCCTCCAACGCCGCTTGGGTCTCGACGTTGATGCGACGCATCTCGTCACGGGGGTAGCTACCGAGGGTCGCACCGACCAGCGTGTGGTTGTACATGTAGAAGTGCGGATCGTGCGCCACGAGACCACCGGCGTGACCACAGAGCACACGACGCCCGTCGGGCCGCAACAGCGACTGCGCTCGAAGTCCCATCTCGCCCTGCACCGGATCGATCACGGCATCGACGCCCGCACCACGGGTACGCGCTCGCACTGCGTCGACGAGGGAACCGTCGGTGTGGTCGACGGCCTCGGCGCCGAGCGACTCGCAGAACGCGACCTTCTCGGATCCCCCGACGACGCCGATCACACGCGCGCCCTGCGCGACACACAACTGCACGATCGCCGAGCCGAGCCCACCGGCGGCTCCCGTGACCACGACCGTCTCGCCCTCACGCACCTCACCCCTGCGGATCGCCGCGTGATACGCAGTGTGCGCCGGGATGAGCAGACCGGCAGCCTGCTCATCACCCATGCCTTCGGGGATCTCGAAGATCATCGAGATGCCGACGGTGACCGACGCCAACGATCCCCATGGTTGGATCGCCACCGCAGCGACACGACGGCCCACCATGTGCTGCCAGGCCGGCGCCGCCCCGATGACCTCACCGACGCCCTCCTGACCCGTGATGTACGGCCGAGCGATCGGCACGGGATAGTCCCCCCGCGCCATCGTCACGTCGGGGAGCGCAAGCGCGGCGTGGCTCATGCGTAGGAGCACCCAGTCGGTGAAGGGTTCGAGACCGGGGCCGGCGGGTATCCACCCCGGAAGCCCCATGCTCATGCCTTCGAAGTCCTCGACGCGGGGCTCGGCGATCTCGTCGAGACGCAACACGTCGAGCGGTTCGCCGACTCCATGAACGCGCCACGCCTGCATACGCCACTCCCGTCGGGGCCTCAGCCCCGTTCGTAGACCTGCTGTCCTCCGGTGAAGTCGGACACCTGGGTCGGAGGCCGACCGGGCAGGAGTTCCACCGTGATGCGCTCGCCAGCCTCGACACGTATCACGGCCGACCCCACGACTGGGGCGGATCGCACCTGCTCCTTGGTCACCGATTTGAGCTTGTCGAATCCATTGGCATCGACGAGCCCCACGGTGACCATCTGACCCACCTTCACACTGGTGAAGTCGATGAAGTCAGTCGTGAAGAACTGGCTCGCGTCGTCCTCGCCCTTCCAATGGCCCGTGGAGAGCATCGAGAGGGTGGGATCGTTCCAATAGGGAGCGAGGGCGAGTATCGACTTCCAGAACGACGGGCCGTTCGCCTGTTCCTTGGAACCGACGATGCCCCACCCGTCGGTTCGGAAGAAGGTGCCCTGCGCCGTGCCCGGAACGTCATAGTCGTACTTTCCTGCCTTCGGGGCGACGAGACGCGTCGACAGCGCGTCGAGCTTCTGCTTCACGTCAGCGGGGAACACGCTGAATGGGTCGATGTCGTGGAGATACGCCGCGTCACCCGAGTAGCGCTGACTGTTGACGAACGCCTTGCTCGTGCCGTCGACCTGCATGTCCTGGATCGAGAAGTCGGAACTCTCACCCACGAATCCGATCTGCTGGCCCGCTTCCAAGCGAATACGCACCTCCTTGTTGGCACCCCTCGGTGCATCACCGATCGCCTTCTCGAGTTCAGGTGTGAGCGCGTAGATGTGGAGGATGCGGGCGAAATAGCGGCAGGAGAACTGGGTGATGATTCCGAGGTCGATCTTGGGACCATTCCCACCATTGTTCGTCTCGAGTCCAGCGAGGTTGAAGGCCGCAACGATGTAACCGTCCGCCGGCATGACGACTGGGATCGTGGGCGAGAAACCATTCGCGGATGTGATCGTGTACACGTGCTCCACGGGATCGACGTGATCCTTGTACATCGTGCCCATCGGGATGATCGCCTTCACGTTCGTCGGTTCGACGGGCCAGTTGGTGAAGTTCACGTCGCGGTTCTCACAACCCTTGGCGAACGACGTCTTCCAATTGTCGGCAGATTCGGAATAGCCGCCGGAGTCGGAATCCTGGAGCACCGTGTTGGCGAGCACGGCGACGACTCCGACTCCAAGCACGGCGACGACGACCACGCCGATCACGATCTTGAGTGCCCGCGACATGCAACCCCCCGGAATCCGCCAGGCCGAGCTGATGACCCGACCCGTTCGGCGAAGACTCTAACGACTCGTCACCCGAGAGGTCGGGGGATCTAGCCTCCACCCATGGGGGAACAATGAAGACACGCCGTCCGCGCGTGGTCGTCGCCGGGCTCGGTGACACCGGAGCGCTCATCGCAACTCGTCTGGCCCGTTCATGCGACGTGGTCGGCGTCGCCACGCGACCCGCGCTCGTGAGCGGGCAGGAACTCGGAGGACGTCTCGCCGATCCGACCGAATGGCGCCGCACCTATCTCATCCCCTACCGCCGCTTCCGCCGACTCGATCGGGTGAGGTTCGTGCAGGGACGCATCTCGAGCGTCGACTTCGATGCGAAGCAGGTCGACATCGAGCGACCGGATGGCTCGACCACCACCGAGTCCTACGACTTCTTCATCATCGCCACCGGCGCGTCGAACGGCTTCTGGCGCGACGACCGCTTCGAGGATCTCGCGTCGATCGATTCGAGCCTCACGCGCGCCCATGAACAACTCGCTGCCGCACCGACCATCGCCGTCATCGGCGGTGGTGCCACCGGCGTGAGCGTGGCCGACAACCTGGCTCTCGCCGGCGGTCACACGGTGCACCTCTTCCACAGCGGCGCCGAACCCCTTCCCGGCTACCACCCGAGTGTGCGACGTTGGGCGGCGCGCAAACTCGCCGACGACGGTGTGATCGTGCACCCCGATCACCGCGCGATCGTGCCGCAGGGTTTCAACGGCGATCGTCTCACCCACGACGCAGTGGAATGGTCGACGGGTCAGCCGGCATTCACCGCGGACGTCACGTTGTGGGCCGTCGGCGGCATCCGACCACACACAAACTTCCTCCCGGCGTCATTGCTCGACGACGAAGGCTTCGTGCGGGTGGATGAGCACCTGCGACTCCCCGATCATCCCGAGGTGTTCGCCGTGGGCGACGTGGCGGCCAGCGATCCGCTGCGCAGTTCGGCCCGCAACTGGGGTTTCCGCATCGTCGTGAAGAATGTGAAGGCCTTGGCGAAGGGCGGGAGCGGCAAGCTCGAGACCTACAGCGCGCCCGAGTACCGATGGGGCTCCGTGCTCGGTCTGCAGCGCGATGGTCTCACCGTGGTGCAGCCCAACGGCAAGCGCTTCACCATCCCGCGATGGATCGCGCGACCGCTGCTGATGGGCGTGTTCGTGCAGCGCGTGCTCTACGGCGGGCTGCGCCGCAGTTGACGTCGCGATCGACTCAGAGCCAGTAGCCGGTCACGTCGATGATGAAGTTCGTGCTGCCACCCGAACCACCAGCCACGACGGTGACCTCGCGGTTCGAATTGAGCGTGAGCGCCACACCGTTGGCCAACACCTGATCATCAGCCGACCAGTTGATCGTCGACGCCGCGGTCGTGGTGGTGCCACCCGGGTTGACCGTGAGGAAGGCGCGACCGACTGTCGTCACCACGGTGATGTTGGCGAACACCGCCGTCGCACCTGCGGGTACGAAGTTCGTCGTGACGAGCGCTCCCGTCGAGCTGTTGTAGCTGTTGGCCAACGAGATCGTGCGATTCGCTCCACTCGAGAGCACTCCGTAGATCGGATAGGTCGACTTGCGGGAGTCGTACGCCCGACCAGGCGCGAGCGCATGGAACGAACCTGCGGTCGTCCTGCCTGCCAACTGCCGCCATTTCGCCGCAGATCCAGCACCGCCGATCACACAGAACCACAGCCCGCCTGCACTGTCGACGTGCAGATCGCCAGCGAAGTACAGGTCGGCCCGCGTGGGCGGAGGTGCACCCTGGGGGTCGATCTGCACTGACGCGCGATCGCCAATCGCACGCAGTCCCGTGCCACCAAGACCACCCTGCATCGTCCCGACCCCGGTCACACCGACAACACCATCGAACGTGCCGCCGACGTTCGTGTTGCTCACTCCACTCACGCCGACACTGTTGGCCGAGAATCCAAAGATCCCAGATCCGTTGGTCGACTGGCCCCACGTCCCGACACCATCGGTCGAGTAACCACTCACGCCATTGTTCGTGGACGACTGACCTTGCACGCCTGTACCGCCTATCGAGTCCCCGAACACCCCCTTGCCATTCAGTGATGAGCCTCGAACTCCGACGTTCGTGGAGTCCGCGTCGGCCCTGCCCCACATCCCGTAGGCGTAGTCGCCACCGGAGGCCGAGGCTTCGACTCCATGGTTCGCCGAACCGCTGGAGGTGACATACACGGCACGGGTCGCGCTCGAGCTCGCGCGGATCGCAACCTGAGCCGTCGAACTACTGGCTTGAACTGCGGGATAGGAACTGTCGGAACTGAAGGTGTACTGGCCACCACTCGTCGGAAGTGCCGCTGCTGGCGACGCGCTCGCCAGCAGCGCAGCGCCACCGGTGAGCGCGCCAGCGGCGAGAACGCCAGCGGTTCGCAGGGCCTGACGACGAGACACTGGGTCGACAGCGACCTCGACGTCATCGATGTCGATAGCCGGCGCACCCAGTGCTCCAGTCGGCGCAGCGGCTACCTGCGCCCGCAGCGTCGACACCTCGGCCCGGAGATCGCGGAGTTCGGAGAGAACCGCGGCGAGATCCTGGTCGCTCATGACTGCCCCCAATCGCCAGGAGAGACGGTCCCCACACCGGCTGACGTCACTTTATGACGGCTGGATTCCGCGTGCCGCGGATCGTTCAGAGCGCGCTGAGCAGGTCCGTCATGCGATCGACGAATGCAGCTGCAGCGTCGACGTCGGTGGTGCCGACCTCGGCGGCCGAGCACACGATGCGATCGACACCGACCGCCGCGTACTGCGCCAACAACTCGGGCTCGGTGCCGCGCAGGAAGTTCCAGCTCCCCGGCCACACCGTGATCTCGATTGTCGACGGGTCGCGATCGGCCGCCTCGGCCGCAGCGCGGATCGTTGCGATCCCCTCGGCCACCTCGTCCGGCGAGACCACATAGGGGAACCATCCGTCGCCGATGCGACCGGCCCGACGTGCGGCTACGGCGGAAGAACCGCCGATCACGACCGGCACACCCGCGGGTTGCACCGGCTTCGGGTCGACCTTCGACGGACTGAACGAGATGTGGGTTCCGTCGTAGTGCGCGGGGTTGGGGCCCCAACAGGCGCGCATCGCCTCGATGGTCTCGTCAAGACGACGACCGCGTTCCTCATAGGGCACACCGACGGCCCGGTACTCCTCGATCTGCCAACCACTCCCCACGCCGAGCTCCACTCGACCGTTCGAGAGCACATCCAGTGTCGCCACCGCCTTCGCCAACACGACGGCGGGGTGCTGTGGTGCGACGACCACGCTGGTGCCGAGTCGCATGCGCGAGGTGTGCGCGCCCACGAAGGCCAGCACCTGCAACGGATCGGGCATGAGCGCGATGCCGCCACCGGGCATCTGCCCGTCGGCGGAGTAGGGGTACCGCGGCTCGTAGTCCTCGGCCACGAGAACATGCTCGACGGTCCAATACGACTCGGCTCCGGCATCCTCGATCGCCACGGCGAAGCGGCGAAGGTAGTCGGGGTCACCGATCGTGTCGGGCGTGAACGGCGAGAGGAGCCCGAATCGCATCGAATCGCGTCGTGAACCGTCGGCAGTCATGGCGCCGACCCTACGGCAGATCACCTCGCCGACGACGACCGTAGGATCCCCACGTGGACGAGGGGTCGATGCGAATCCGCCGCGACGGTGCGGGTGATGATCGACGCACAACCGTGTGTCTCGTCATGATCGTGCGCAACGAGGCCCACATCATCTCCGAGACCCTCGACACTCTCACGCCGCACATCGACACGTGGTCGATCGTCGATACGGGTTCGACCGACGGAACGCAGGATGTGGTCCGCAATCACTTCGCGCGCGTAGGTATTGAGGGCACGTTGCACGAACGCTCTTGGGTCGGATTCGCCCACAACCGCACCGAGGCCCTCGAGCTGGCGCGTGGCACTGCCGACTACTCGTTCATGATGGATGCCGACGACCTGCTCATCGGCGTACCCGATCTCGGTCACCTCGACGACGACGGGTACCTGCTGCGATTGCGAGGATCGGGCACCGAGTACTGGCGCCCGCAGATCTTCTCGCAGTCGAAGCAGTGGGAATACCGCGGGGCGGTGCACGAGTACGCCGTGTGTCTCGACGGTTCCGGTCGCCCTTCACGACTCGAGGGCGACTACCACATCGAAGTGCGCCACCTCGGCGACCGCAACGTGCGCGGCGACAAGTACGAGCGGGATACCGAACTGCTTCGCGCCGCACTGGAGGCTGACCCCAACGATTCGCGATCGGTGTTCTACCTAGCACAGACACAACTGCATGCTGGCAACCCCGCCGAGGCCTACGAGCTCTACACACGGCGGGCCGAGATGGGCGGCTGGAACGAGGAGGTCTTCTACTCGCACCTCCAGCGCGCCGCCGCGCTCCGCAGTCTCGACGAACCATGGGAACGCGAACTCGCAGTACTGCTCGAAGCATGGAACACGCGGCCAACTCGCAACGAACCGCTCGTCGAGATCGCCCGTCACTATCGGTCGGTCGACGACTGGCCGCTCGCCCACTTCTTCGCCCAGCAGGCCGATGGCATCCCGTTTCCCCACGAGGACGTGCTGTTCGTGTCGAGCGACTCACACCTCTGGCAGGCAAAGGACGAGCGAGCCATCTCGGCGTTCTACGTGGGGCTGCATCGCGAGAGCTTCGACATTTGCAATGAACTGCTCGGCGGCCATCACCTACCAGCACACGAGAGGGATCGCGTGCTGTTCAATCGGGAGCACGGCGCGAAGGTGCTGCTCCAACAAGCGGTCACGACACCGTGGGTTGTGATCCAACGACTCGCGGCGCGGGCGCCACGACCGGCTGATGAGCACACGGTCACGCTGACGATCACCACCTGCAAGCGTCGCGAGCTCTTCGAGCAGACGATCGACTCGTTCCTCTCGAACTGTGTCGACGTCGATCGCATCGACCGGTGGATCTGCATCGACGACGGCTCGTCACCCGACGATCTCGCCGCCATGCGTGATCGCTATCCGTTCTTCGAGTTCATCGAGAAGGTGCCGAGCGAACGCGGGCACGCGATGAGCATGCGTCGTCTGCACGGTGAGGTGCGAACGAAGTACTGGCTGCATCTGGAGGACGATTGGAGATTCTTCGTTCGCGATTCCTACGTCTCACGAGCGATCGACATCCTTGAGGACGACGAGTTGCTCGGCCAGGTTCTGTTCAATCGCAACTACGCCGAGACGCTCGAAGACCGCAACACCGTGGGTGGTGAGGTTCGCTACACGAGGGCTACGACCTCGCCCTACCGGCTCCACACCCACTTCGATCCGAATTCGTCCGAGTACCACGCGTACTTCTCGCAATTCGAACCAGGGTCACAGGGTTGCGTGTGGTGGCCGAACTTCTCGCTACGGCCCTCGATGATGCGCACCTCGGCGATCACCGCAACCGGCGAGTTCGATTCCGGCTCCGACAACTTCGAACTCGAGTTCGCGCACCGCTACACCGACGCCGGCCATCGCTCGGCGTTCTTCGACACGATCACTTGCGTGCATCTCGGCCCGTTGACATCCGACAGGGGCGTCGAGCGACGCAGCAATGCGTACGACCTCAATCGTCAGCCGCAATTCGCAGCGCGCACGGCGGCGCGGGTTCGGCTCGTGAGCAACTGGGCTCCGACCGACGAGTTGCATCGCCACTTCGAACGACAGGCGATGGGAGACCGTCGCTGGAATGCGATCGAACTCGTGGACGACCCCGACCTTTCCGACCACACGGTCGTACTGAACCGCCCCGTCGAGGGCAGCGTCGAGCGAGCCAGCGCGATCGTCCTCCACATGGAACCCGAATCCGCGTCGTCGACGTGGGGTGAGTGGAGCAGTCCCGACCCGCGCGAGGTCTTGCAGTCACGCACACTGCGAAATCAACCGAACGTTGCGGAATGGCACCTCGGGGCGACGTGGTCGGAGCTCGGTGGCGGTGGCTCACGAGGCATCGAGATCGTGAAGACACGCGACCTCTCGACGGTGACGTCGAACAAGGAATCCGACGTGGGCCAGCGCCTCCGGCTCGGTCTCATCCGCCACCTGGTGGCCAACGGCGTCGAGATCGACGTGTTCGGCGCTGGCGCGATCGACGGCGTGCCGAACCACAAGGGACTGCTGCCCGCGTACGACAAGCGTGACGGGCTCTTCCCCTACCGCTACACCTTCGCAGCGGAGAACAACGCGCAGCACAACTATGTGACCGAGAAGTTGTACGACGCGATCCTCTCGGAGTGTCTCTGCTTCTACTGGGGATGTCCGAACGTCGACGAGCTCATCGACCCTGCAAGCTTCGTGTCCCTCCCACTCGATGACCTCGAGGAGAGTCAGCGCATCATCGAACGAGCCATCGCCGATGACCTGTGGTCGCAGCGACTGCCCGCGATCAGAGCCGAGAAGCAGCGGATCCTCGACGAGTACCAACTGTTCCCCACGATCGAGCGCACGATCCGGGGCGCGCGCATGCTCGAACGTCTACCGATCAAGGTCGTCAACCTCGATCGCCGACCCGATCGCTGGGAGGCCACCACAGCAGCGCTCGCCGAAGCTCTCGACGAGCAGACTCTCGCTCGCGTCGAGCGAGTGCGCGCCGTCGATGGCATGGAACTCGCGATGACCACAGATCTCGAACACCTCTTCCGCAACAACGACTTCCACTTCCGACGCGGAATGATCGGCTGTGCGCTCACGCACCTCGAGATCTGGCGCGAAGTTGCACGAAGCAACGAACTCACCCTGGTGCTCGAGGATGATGTGACGTTCATCGACGACTTCCGCGGCCAATTGATCGAGGCCCTCGGACAACTCCCCGATCAACGTCTCTTCGATCTCGCGTACCTCGGTGCGTTCCGCGTGGTGACCGATCACGATCGACAGCTCCGGCATCCACGCGACCGATGGTCATCATTGTCGTGGCAGTCCTATGGGGGTGGCACGTTCGGCTACCTCGTCACCCCGCACGGAGCTCGCCGACTGCTGGCCGTGGTCGAGCGCGATGGCATCCAGAACGGCATCGACTGGTTGCCCAAGGTGCACCCGACGGAGTTCCACGCCCTCGAGTGCACTCCCGATCTGGTGCTCTCGGAACCTTCGTTCCCGGGCATCTCGGGCGATTCGGACATCCAACACGACTGGGTGTCGGTGGCCGATCCGCGGCGAACACCGCCCGACCACCTGCACTAGCGTCACGCCAGCGCCGCCCACACGAGACCGAGGCCCTCGATGACTCCCTCCAACGCACGCGACGGCGAGCGCGAAGAAGCCCGTGATGCCCGATCGGGTCCCACGGTCTCGCGTCGCCATGTGATCACTGGCATCGCCGGAGCGAGCGCGCTCTTCGTCGCTCGCGCCACGATCCCGGGCACCACCAAGGGTGTCATCGACGCCGTCACCGCCGCTGCGTCGTCCGGTGCACTTCTCGCCGGTCGCATGAGCGCGACGTTCGAATTCGTCAATGGTGACGTCATCGTCAACGGTGCGACGAACCTCCCTGCCGGCACGCCGATCTCCCTCGTGGTCACTGCGTATCTCAATGGCGCCCCGATGCCAGGTGACCCCGATCGCTCCGTCACGACGTCGACCGCGAGCGATGGGTCGTTCTCGGCTGCGATGTCATTCGGCGGAACGACGAACAACAACGCGAACCAGTTCGTGCTTGCACTCCGATCGATCCCGGATGCCGAGGGCGACTTCCTCGTCGGTGCGATCATCACGCCTGCGCCACCGGCAGGTCGGCCCGGCGCGACGGGGCCCACTGGGCCGGCAGGAGCGGCCGGCACGACGGGAGCCACCGGCCCGCGAGGCGCGGAACCGACGGGCGCCACCGGTCCCGCAGGTGCAACTGGCCCGCAGGGACCCATCGGTGCGACCGGTGCAAGTGGCGTCGGACCGACGGGTGCCACAGGTGCGATCGGTCCGACCGGCGCAATGGGCCCCACGGGTCCGCAGGGTCCGATCGGGCCCACCGGTGCAGCGGGTCTAGATGGCATGCAGGGCGCCACTGGCGCACGCGGTGACACTGGCGCCAGCACCGCTCTCCCATTCTCCATGCCCCAGGCGATCGGCACCTTCTCGCTGTTCTCGAGCGCACTGAGCAACGATGCGTTCACTGCGCCAGGAGTTCCCGGCGCGGCACCCGGCCCGACCGGCGACGCAGGTGCGCAGGGCGCGACGGGTCCGATCGGAACCGCGGGATCGATCGGTGCGACGGGACCCGCTGGCGGTACCGGGCCGACTGGCCCGCAGGGTGCCACCGGAGCGACCGGCCCACGAGGTCAGCAGGGCGCAACCGGCCTGATGGGAGGCACTGGGCCCACCGGAGCGCGCGGTGCGACTGGCCCGACCGGCGCGATGGGCGGAACCGGCCCCCAAGGATTCGACGGCCCGACCGGACTCGCAGGCGCCGATGGAGCGACGGGACCGGTGGGACCAGTCGGTAGTCCCGGCATCTCGTACGACATGAGCGGCAACATCTACACGGGGTACTACGACTTCAGCGGGAACTTCATACCGTTCTCTATCGATGAACCCGGCAGCCGCGCGTCGAGTTCGAGCGCTACTGGTGCGCGCCAGTACCTGCTGCCCGGCCCCGATGGCGCGACCGGCCCCACCGGACCGACCGGTGCTCCGGGGACCGACGGCAGCACCGGCCCCACCGGCGCCGCAGGCGTGACCGGTCCGACCGGTCCCGTCGGACCGACCGGGCCGATGGGCCCGGTCGGCGATACGGGCGACACCGGCCCCATGGGAGCGACAGGACCGACGGGCGCGATCGGCGCGACGGGACCGATGGGACCCACTGGTGCGACCGGCGCGCCGGGCTTCACGGGGGCGACTGGCGCGTTCGGCGCGTTCGGCGGCACCGGCCCCGTCGGCCCGCAGGGCCCTCAGGGTCTGGTGATCGATCGAAGCGGGATGCTCGTCATCCCCACCGGACCGACCGGTGGTTTCGACCTTTCAGGAGCCGCGCTGTTCCCGGCGTCGGTCTCCGGCGATCGTGCGGAGACGTCGAACTTCACCGGCTACTGGCACGGCCCCACGGGGAACTTCACCGGTTACTGGCATGGGCCGGAGGATCCCTACGGTCGGGTGCTGCTCGGGCCGTCGAACCCCGCCGGCTCACCTGTCGAGTTCCCCGACGAGTTCACCGCCGACCTCGTTGCGAGAGACGACACGCCGGACGACGGACAGTCTCCGAAGTTCACCGGCTGACGCGTCGGGTCCACGGCGCGAGACTCGCTGCATGACGGATCTCTTCACCATCTATGGCGATGTTCGCGGTCGCATGCTCGACCTCGCCCGAAGCGCGAGCGTCGATCAGTTGCAGTCAACTGTGCCGGCATGTCCCGACTGGACCGCACAGCAACTGCTCACCCATTGCGTGTCGATGCCGGCCGCTCTCGGCAGTGGCAACTTCCCGACCGGCGACCTCGATGCATGGATCGATGCGATCCTCGCCGAGCGCTCCGGACGTTCGATCGATGAGTTGGCGACCGAGTGGCTTTCGGTGGACGACACGATCGCCGGCATGCTCTCCGGCGGCGGTGCCGTGCTGTTCGACGATCTCGTCGTGCACGAGCACGATCTTCGTGGCGCACTCGGTGCACCCGACCACTCCGCAATCGACGCTGCAGCGTGTGTGCCGCGCTGTCTCGACTCGACCGTCGCCCAGCTCGAAGCACGCGGTCTGGGGGCGATCGAGGTGCACTCCGACGGAGAGGTTTGGCGGTCGCACGACGCGCCGACCGGTTGGGTGCTCGAGGTGAGCCCCTGGGAGGCCACGCGCGTGCTCTACAGCCGTCGCACCGCCGACGAGTTGCGTTCGTTCGGCGGCTGTGACGACATCGAGCCCTACATCGCGCTGCTCGACGAGCATCTGCCCTTGCCGAAGGTCTCGCTCGACGAACGCTGAGACCAGCGTTCAGTTGCCGGTGCGCCCCATGGCCGCCTCGATCGCAGCCTGCATCTGAGGACCGAGCCGCTTCACCTCGTCAGCGGTGAAGTGCACACCATCGGGACGCGTGCCCTTCGGATCCACGAGCACGCCCTTGCACGAATCGTTGGGGCACACGATCGGCTGGAGGTCGACGAACACCGTGTCATCGGGGTGGCGTTCGGCGAACTTGCGTTGCAGATCGCGCACGAAACCGAAGCGCCAGATGTTCTGGGGCAGCAACGACTCCTGACCGTCGCCCTTCTGCGACGGGTCGGCCAATGGGTCCGGCTGCGACAGCAGCATGAACTTCGCGCCTGAGGGAACGACGAGCTGACGAGCCGACTCCAACTCGGCCTCGTAGATCTGCGTCCACTCCGGCGTGCCGAACGTGACCCACCGACCATCGACCCGATAGTCGTAGGTGTCGAACAACGTCGACGACCATGCGACGACCTCGGGGTGGAACTGCTCGATGTACTGGGGCCAGTACGTTTCGCGCTCGACGCACCAACCGGTGTTCTGCTTCACCGTGTTGAACGATCGCTGCGGGTAGCGCACGAGCGGACATCCGTAGTCGGCCTTGTTCCAGATGAGCACATGGCTGCTGTCGAACGGTGAGTCGTACCCGACCGGGTGCGGGAAGTCGAGGTGACCACCACCGAGCACCCAGGCCACCGAATCGCCGAACCAGAGGATGGTGATCGCCTGCTGTTGCGCTTCCGGCGCCGCCTCGGTCGAGAACTCTGTGGCCGGCGCCGGCACGGGACGTGAGATCACCCACACCGCGCCGAGTGCGACGACGATCGCCAGGATCGAGAACACGGCCACTCGGCGCTTGTCGGTGGCGCGTCGGAAGGGCCGCTCGATGAACACATACGAAAGCGACGCCGCGACCGCGGTGAGCGCGATGCGGATCGCGAACAGTGACCAACCATCGAACGGCGTGTTGGAGGCATTCACGAACACCCGGATGGGCCAATGCCATAGGTAGACGCTGTAGGAGACGAGTCCGAGCACACAGAGTGCGCGGATCTCGAACAGTCGTGAGATCGCAGCGAAACGAGTCATCGCCGACAGGATCAACATGAGCGCAGCGACGGCGATCACGAGGAATCCGAAGCGATAGAACCAGGGCGAGAGGAAGTCGGCGAACACACTCACCCATGCGAGGAACACCAGTGACACCGCAGCGATCGCACCCAACGCTCGCTTCGCCGTGCGACCGGCGAGATCGGCCGACCACAGCCACCAGATGCACGCTCCGGCGACGCCGACGAAGATCGCGTGAACTCGCGTATCGGTTCCGAGGTAGACCCGCGAAGGATCACGTCCCTCGTCGTAGAGCACCGCCATCAACGTCGCCGATGCGAGTGCGCCCACCACCGAGATGCCCAACATCCAACGCGCCAACGAACGCGTGCGCTTGCCGCGATGACGCACGAGCGCGACCACGCCGAGCAGCAACAACGGGAAGACGACGTAGAACTGCTCCTCGACCGCCAGTGACCAGAAGTGGCTGAGCGGCGATTCGGCTCCGAACGCAGCCTGATAGGAGTTGCTCTGGTGGATCATCCACCAGTTCGCGACATAGAGCAGCGATGCGATGCCCTGGCCCCGGTTCGCGCCGCGCATCGAATCCGGTTGGATCACCGCCGCCAATGCCGTGGCGACGACGACCGTGGTGATCGCTGCGGGCAGCAGCCGTCGGGCCCGGCGCATGTAGAAGCCGCTCGACGAGACCGAGGCCCTCGCCCGGTGCTCACCGAGTGCCAACGACGTGATGAGGAACCCGGAGAGCACGAAGAAGACGTCGACGCCGATGAACCCGGCCGGCAACACGTCGGGGGCGAAGTGGTAGATCACCACGATGGCCACGGCGAGGCCCCGGATGCCGTCGAGGGCGTTCACGTGCTCGAAGCGGGACGACGGCGTCGCTCGCTCGTCTCGTGTCGGCGTCTCGAGCATGAGGCGGTGGATCTCCCCCGGACACACGCGTGTCCGAAGGGCGAACGCTACCCGAGCCCATCGGGGCCGCTGCCGTCACCACCCGAGCTCCCGGGAATACTCACGGGCCGCGATGCCTTGTACGAGGCACCCCCCGAACGGACGAAGACCGGTGACCATGCCCGTCGACACCACGCCGAGCACGACCATGAGCACTGCGCCCTCCGTGGCGCGTCCGGTGATGTCGCAGCGCTGGAACGACGTCACCTTCGCCCACTTCGCCGTCGACCCCGAAGCGCTGAGGCCCCTGTTGCCCCCCGACGTCGAGGTCGACACCTTCGAGGGCCGGGCCTGGGTGTCGATGGTCGGGTTCGAGATGGACGAACTGCGACTCACCGGCCTGCCTCGCATCCCCACCACTGCCCGCTTCCCCGAGTTCAACGTGCGTACCTACGTCACGGGCTCGGCCGGCCCTGGCGTGTGGTTCTTCTCCCTCGACGTTCCGCACTGGCTCCCCGCGCTCACCGCTCGCGTGGCGTTCGCCCTCCCCTACTGCCGCGCTCGTGTCGACTCCTATCGAACCGATGCGATGCAGGCGTGGACGATCGAACGCACGTGGCCAGATCGAGTGCGCGGCGCATTGGCGGTGTCGGTGGGTGACCCGATCGCCGAGGTCACCGAAC
>CAYVUO010000024.1:0-19069 GCA_964454715.1 uncultured Bifidobacterium sp.
TCTTCATGCCCGGGTAGAGCGTGATCGGCAGGTTCGCGACGTTGGAGAGCTCGAGCGTGAGCTGACCATCCCAACCGGCATCGACGAAGCCCGCGGTCGAGTGGATCAACAGACCGAGACGACCGAGCGAGGACTTGCCCTCGAGACGCGCGACCAGATCGGCCGGCAGCACGACGCGCTCGCTGGTCGAACCGAGCACGAACTCACCGGGATGGAGGATGAACGTGCCGTCGGGCTCGATCTCGACCAGTTCGGTGAGATCCTCGAGGTTCTGCTTGACGTCGATGTAGCCCAGCGTGTGGTTGCGGAACACGCGGAAGAAGCGGTCGATGTGCAGATCGACCGAGGAGGGCTGGATGCAGGACTCGTCGAGCGGCTCGATGATGATGCGGCCGGCGGCGAGCTCCTCACGGATGGTGCGGTCGGAGAGGATCACGGGGCCGCAGGTTAGCCGTGGATCAGTCGGGCAGAAGTTCCGTCACGTGCTCACCCACGAACTCGACGTCCTGCTCCGCGACGTCCTCCGCACGGGGTCGGGCGGGCAGGAAGAGGAGCACGACGACCACGCCGACGGCGGTGGCGATCGCAGCGGTGAGCACACCCCAGTGCACGGCGCTGACGAAGGCCGAGTTGGCCTCGGCGCTCACCCGTGCGGCCTGATCGGCCAGTCCCGCACTCTCGAGCGCAGGGACGATGCCGTTCTGCACCGCACCGATGCTGTTGTGGGCGGCGTCGACTGCGGCCTGCGGGAGCGGCAGGCCCAGACCGGCGAGGAAGTCGCGGACCTGGTTGCCGTAGGTCGTGGCCAGCACCGAACCGATGACGGCCACACCGAGGGCGCCACCCACCTGACGAGTGGTGTCGTTGACCGCGGACCCGACGCCAGCCTTGAACAGCGGCAGCGATCCCATGACCGATTCGGTGGCCGGGGCCATGGTGAGTCCCATGCCCGCCGACATCAGCATGAGTCGCCAGAAGATGTTGACGTAGGGCGTGTCGACCTGGAGACCGACCATCGTGACCAGACCGATGGTGACGAGACCGAGGCCGAGAGCGACGGTGATCTTCGAGCCGATCCGGTCGACGATCCGTGAGCTCAGCGGTGCGACGACCATCATCGCCGCTGCGAACGGAAGCATTCGGATGCCGGTCTGCAGCGGCGAGTAGCCGAGCACGAACTGGAAGTACTGCGTCAACAGGAACAGCGATCCGAACATCGAGAAGAACACGAGCGTGATGGCGCCGGCCGCCGCGGTGAAGCGGGCCTTGCGGAAGAACGACACGTCGAGCATCGGATGATCGATCTTCGATTCCCACACGACGAACGCGATCAGCAGCGCGAGCCCGAGACCGCCGATGACCAAGGTGTGACTCGAACCCCATCCGTTGTCGGGCGCTTCGATGATGGCGAAGAGCAGCAGCGCGAGCCCCACGATCGACATCACCGCACCGAACGGATCGAGGCGAGGAGCCGACGGATCCTTCGAAGTGGGGATCAGGAAGACACCGGCGATGAGGCCGATGATGACGATCGGGATGTTCACGAGGAACACCGAGCCCCAATAGAAGTGCTGCACGAGGAAGCCGCCGGTGAGCGGCCCGAGCGCACCACCCAAGCCGGCAGTGCCGGCCCAGACGCCGATGGCCTTCGATCGCTGTTCGGGCGGGAACACATTGGTGATGATCGAGAGCGTCGCCGGCATGATCAGCGCGCCGCCGATGCCCATGAAGGCACGAGTGGCGATCAGTTGACCGGATGTGCTGGCGACTGCGGACGCGACGGAACCGATGCCGAACAGCACGAAGCCGATCTGGAGCGCGCCACGACGACCGAACCGATCACCCAATGCGCCGGCAGTGAGCAGCAGGCCGGCGAAGACGAGTGTGTAGGAGTCGACGATCCACTGCAGACCACTCGACGTGGCGTCGAGGTCCTTCTGGATCGTGGGGAGCGCGACGTTGAGGATCGAGTTGTCGAGCACGATCACGAGCAGGCCGAAGCAGAGGACCGCGAGGATCGCCCAGCGACGGTCATAGGCCTTGGCCTGGACCCGTTCGAAATGTGTGGACATGGGTTCCCCCTCGGTGGTGACCGGGAGAGGGTACCGGGCCGTGGTCGCGGCCCAGGGTGTGGATCAGTTGGGTCCCGAGGTGGGCAGGCCCGGCATGTCCTTCATGTAGCACTTCTCCTCGACGCGCTTCGCGATGCGCCAGCCGTCGGCGGTGCGCACCATCTCGTCGACGTACCAGAGGCCACACGTGAACACAATCGTCTCATCACCCATCGGCATCACCATCGGGTTGTGACAGATCGTCTTCACCTTGGCGGTGTCGCCATCGAGTTCGACGCGGCTGGTCGAGATCATGTGCTGGAAGGACGAGAACATCGGCATCGCTTCCTTGAGGTACGTGATGGTGTCCTCGAGGCCGCCGACCGAACCGCCGAAGACCGAGTAGTCGATCACGGCATCGGCGGTGAACACGTTGCGGAAGTCGTCGAAGTCGCGATGGTCGACGGCGTAGGAGTAGCGGACGAGAAGGTCCTGGATCTCCATGCGGTCGGAGATCTCCTGGATGCTCATGGTCATGTGATGTCCCCCTTGGTGAGCGTGCCGCAGGACTCTACGACGATTCGGTGGGCACCCACACGAAGCGGGGCGAGCGTCGCTCACCGAACGCGGTGACGCCCTCGGCCATGTCGGGGTTGTCGGCCAGCACCGGCGCCCACCGAGCGATCGTGGCGTCGGAGACGCCGCCGGTGCGGGCGATCTCGTCGATCATCTGCTTCGAGATCGTCTGCGTGAGGAGCGACCGCTCCTCGGCCAGCAGGCGGGTGAACTCGGCGAGCCGTTCGAGGGCGGCGTCGGGTTCGGCCACCTCGTCGACGAGACCGATGCGCAGGGCTCGATCGACGTCGATCAGTTCGGCCGAGAACAGCAGGTGCTTGGCTGCGGACGGTCCGACGAGACGTACTGCACGCTCGAGCGCGTAGGTGGGGTACGCGATGCCGAGACGGGCCGGGGTGATGCCGAAGCGCGCCGTGCTGTCGGCGAAGCGGAGGTCGCACGCGCCGGCGATCTGCACCCCACCACCCACGCACGAGCCACTGATGAACGCGATCGTGGGACGGGGGAATGCAGCGAGCGACTCCTCGGCGGCGCGGTTGCGCGACTGGTAGTCATCGCTCATGCCACCGGCGAACCCGCCGATGTCGGCACCGGCGCAGAAGTGTCCGCCGGTGCCGCGTACGACGAGCACGCGCACCGATGCGTCAGTCGCGAGCGACGCGCACGCGTCGGCGAGACCGACCCACATGTCGTACGACATCGCGTTGCGCTTGCCGGGACGATTGAGCCAGATGGTGGCGACCGCACCATCGCGGGTGACGACGATGGGTTCGTCGCCGAGTGCTTCAGTCATTGAGTCCTGCCTCCCGGAGGATCTGGGCGCGATGTTCGTCGAGTCGTGGCGGGCGGGAGCGCACGCCGGTGTGATCCCGGGTCATCTTGATCGGTTGACCGGCGAGGTGCACGGGACGCGAGCCATCGGGTTGCTCGACCTCGACCAACATCTCGCGCGCAACGATGTGCGGATCGACGAACAGGTCGGCCATCGTGTTCACGGGACCGACGGGTACGTCACCACCGAGGAGCTCGACGATCTGTGCGGTCGTGACGGTTCGCGACCATGCGATCACCTCGGCATTGAGTGCATCGCGGTTGGCCACTCGATCATGGAACTCGGCGAAGCGGGGGTCGGTGATGAGATCGGGGCGGCCCATGCGTTCGCACAACGTGCGATAGAGCGGTTGCTGGCCGGCGGCGATGCCGCAATGACCGTCGAGCGTCGGATAGACGTCGAACGGAGCGATGATCGGATGGCCGTTGCCGGTCGGCACCGGAACCTGACCCGTGTAGTCGTACTGGTACACCGCGCCCTCGCACAGACTGAGCACGGCATCGACCATCGCCACATCGACGAACTGACCCCGACCCGATCGCAATGCGCCGACGAGAGCGGCGAGCACTCCCACCGCAGCGAGCGCGCCGGAGTAGATGTCACCGATGCTGGGGCCGGCCTTCATCACCGTACCGTCGGCGGTACCCGTGACCGAGACGAGTCCGCCCATGGCCTGGGCGACGATGTCGAATGCGGGCCAGTCGACGTAGGGGCTCGCACCGGTGCGGGGATCACCGAAACCACGGATCGCGGTGTAGACGAGTCGTTCGTTGATCGCGGCGAGTGTCTCGTAGCCCAGACCCAGACGATCCATCACGCCGGCTCGCGAGTTCTCCACCAACGCGTCGACGGTGCCGACGAGCGCGAGGAAGGTCTCACGATCGGACGGATCCTTCAGGTCGAGCGCGATCGACCGCTTGCCACGATTGACCGATGCGAAGTAGCCGCCATAGCTGCGCTCGGTGTCCTCGGCGGTGAAGGGACCGGCGTTGCGAGTCATGTCGCCGGTCGGTGGTTCGACCTTGATGACATCGGCACCGAGATCGGCCAGCAACATCGTGCAGTACGGGCCCGAGAGTGCCTGGGTCACGTCGAGCACACGGATGCCGGCGAGCGGGCCTGCATTCGACCCGGACGTGCGTGGACCATCGACCATTGCCGGAGTGTAGGGAACACCGCCTGCGCGAATGGCCGGACGGAACGGCATGGGCGTCGCGGATTCCCGTCGGATGTACGCCCTCGCTACTGTCTCCCCATCCCAACAGGGACACGCGGATGTAGTTCAGTGGCAGAACATCAGCTTCCCAAGCTGAGAATGCGGGTTCGATTCCCGTCATCCGCTCCACGATGACCTCGATGCTCGATCACCTCATCACGCTCGATCCCACGACACCGATGGGTCGTTGTCTGGCGCAGTGGGAGCGCGTGGTCGAGGGCGAGCACGGTGCTCTCGCCGAACTGCTCACCGACGACGCAGTGCTGCACTCGCCTGTGCTGTTCCGCCCGCTGCCCGGGCGTGAAACCGTGATGCGGTACCTCACCGCTGCAGCGAAGACCTTCGTCGGCCCGTCACGCAGCGACGAGAGCGCAATCACCAACCATGCCGACGGCTGGAACGGCAGCTTCCGCTACGTGCGCGTGGTCGTGGGAACCAACGACGCAGTGCTGGAGTTCGAGACGACGATGGACGGTTCGTACGTCAATGGCGTCGACATGATCCATTGCAACGACGACGGCCTCATCGACGACTTCAAGGTGATGGTGCGTCCGGCGCGCGCCGTCGACGCGGTCAAGGCGATGATGCTCGCCGCCCTCGAAGGGGGCTGAACGAGTTCACCCGCCGCAGCAGTTGCCCTCGGTCGACAGCGGCAGGCGCGTGCGTCGGTCGACCACGACGTTCATCAACTGCTCGGCGTCGGCGGTCTTGACGTACCACTCCCACCGCAGATCGTCGGGGTCGGTCACCCAGGTCTCGACCTTCTCGGCGTAGCAACAGATCGTGTCGTCGATGCCGGTGGTCTCGAGTCCCGAAGCGGTGAGGCGAGCCTCGGCGGCCTCGACCTCGCCGGCGCTGTCGGTCTCGACACCGAGGTGGTTGATGCGTCCGCCGACCTCGGCCTCGAACAGCACGAGCTTGAGCGGCGGATCGGCGACCTCGAAGTTCACGTACCCCGGCTTGCGCTTGGCCGGTTCGACCCCGAACAGGCGTGAGTAGAACTCGACGGCGGCCTCGAGGTCGCTGACGTCGAGGGCGAGTTGCAGGCGGGACATGGGAACCTCCGAGTGGGACCTCTCATATCGACAACCGTCGATGGATCGATGCTACCGTGATCCATCGATGAACGTCGATGTTTCCTCTCCGACCACCCAGATGGTGAGTTGCTGCTCCTCGGTCGGCACCGATGTGCTCGGCGAGGGCGAGGCCGCCGAACTCGCCGTCGTGCTCAAGGCCCTGGCCGAACCGGCCCGGCTGCGACTGCTCTCGATGATCGCCTCGGCCCCGAGCGGTGAGGCCTGCGCCTGCGATCTGCTCGGTCCCATCGGCCGATCGCAGCCGACGGTGTCGCATCACCTCAGTGCCATGGTCGACGCCGGGCTGCTCGAGCGCGAGAAGCGCGGCCGCTGGGCCTGGTACCGAGTCGTACCCGAACGTCTGCGTCTCGTACGCGACGCCATCGACCCCGATGCAACCACGCGCGCATGAACGAACACGTCGACGCCGAACTGCGCGACGCGCCCGAAACGGGCACCGGCACGCTGCACATCGATCTTCCGCGGAGACTGCTCGCCGAGTCGATCGGAAGTTGTCTGCTCATCATCGCCGTGATCGGCAGCGGCATCATGGCCACGCGATTGTCGACCGACGTCGGTCTGCAGTTGTTGGAGAATGCGGCCGCGACTGCGGGCGCGCTCGTCGGACTCATCCTCATGTTCGGAGCGGTGTCGGGTGCGCACTACAACCCCGTCGTCACGCTCGTCGATCGACTGTTCGGCACGATCTCGACTCGCGATGCGGCGCTCTACGCCATCGTGCAGACCATCGGCGCCTGCGTCGGTGCCGTGCTGGCCAACCTCATGTTCGGACTCGATGCCATCGATCTCTCCACTCGTGCGCGGAGCGGCGGTGACCTCTGGTTGTCCGAGGTCATCGCCACGATCGGTCTGCTGCTCGTCATCCACGGATGTGTGCGTAGCGGTCGCGCCAGCGCCGTTCCGTTCGCCGTAGGAGCGTGGATCGGCGGCGCCTACTGGTTCACGTCGTCCACCAGCTTCGCCAACCCTGCGGTCACGATCGCCCGTACGTTGTCGAACTCGTTCGCCGGCGTCGCACCGCGTTCCGCACCGATGTTCATCGCCATGCAGGTGCTCGGCGCGCTGCTGGCGTTCGTGCTCATCCGATATCTGTTCACCCCGAAGGAGTCGAAGTGACCGTCGAGCGTCCTGAAGTGCTGTTCGTGTGTGTGCACAACGCGGGCCGCAGCCAGATGGCGGCCGCGTTCCTGGCCCATCACGGCGGTGATCGGGTCGTCGTGCGTTCGGCCGGCACCGCACCGGCCGAGACCATCAATCCTGCGGTGGCCGAAGCGATGGACGAGATCGGCATCGACCTGCACGCATCGGGCGCGCACCCGAAGCGACTCGAGGAGGCCGCGGTTCGGGCGAGCGACGTGGTGATCACCATGGGCTGCGGCGACACCTGCCCGTTCTTCCCCGGTGTGCGCTACCTCGATTGGGCCCTCGACGACCCCGCGGGCAAGGGCGTCGAGGCCGTGCGCCCCATCCGTGACGACATCGAACAGCGGGTGTTGGCCCTGCTCGACGAGCTCGGGGTCTGAGACCGGGTCGCTATTTCCTTGCGGGCGCAATAAAATCATCGGGGTCGGGGTTGCACCCGTCGAACCCCACGATCGGAGGCCCCCGATGCCCGCAATCACCGCCGACACCACGACCCTTCCCCGCCTCGCCCATCCGCTCGGCGTGGCTCGCCCCGTGCGCTCGGTGACGACCGGTCCCACCGGGTTCGAGGGTGAGGGATTCCCCGTGCGACGCGCCTTCGCCGGCGTGTCGCTGGCCGATCTCGACCCGTTCATCATGATGGATCAGATGGGCGCGGTCGACTACGCGCCCTACGAGGCGCGGGGCACCGACTGGCATCCGCATCGCGGCTTCGAGACCGTCACCTACGTGCTCGATGGCACGTTCCTGCATCAGGACTCGCACGGCGGCGGGGGCGTGATCTCCGACGGCGGCACGCAGTGGATGACTGCGGGCTCGGGCATCCTCCACATCGAGACGCCGCCCGAATCCCTCGTGGTGAGTGGTGGTCTGTTCCACGGCGTCCAGCTCTGGGTGAACCTGCCGTCCCGCTCGAAGATGCTGTCGCCCGCGTATCAGAACCTCGAATCCGATCTGCTCACGCTCGTGTCATCCCCCGATGGCGGCGCGCTCGTGCGCATCATCGCCGGCGACCTCGGCGAGTTCCGTGGTCCCGGCTCGACGCACACGCCGATCGTGATGGCCCACGCCACACTCGCACCGGGCGCGCGTCTGGTACTCCCGTGGAATCCACACTTCAACGCCCTGGCCTACGCACTCGCCGGCCGCGGCACCGTTGGCGAGGAGCGAGCCGGTTTCGGTCTCGGTCAACTCGCGCTGTTCGGCCCCGGCGACACGCTCGTGCTGCAGGCCGACGACGCGTCGTCGCTCGACGTGCTGCTCCTCGGTGGCGAGCCCATCCGTGAGCCCGTCGCCGCCCACGGACCGTTCGTCATGAACACGCGTGAGGAACTCGTGCAGGCGTTCGAGGACTTCCAAGCCGGTCGTCTCGGGCGCGTGCCCGCCGGTGGTCTGCGTCCGTTCCGCGGCTGACCGCCACGAGGCCGCTCGACGCGTGCTACAACTCGTGCCTCTACCAAGGGGGGACCGATGATCCGAGTGAGCGTGCTGTACCCGAAGACCGAGGGCGCGACCTTCGACCACGACTACTACCGCGACTCGCATGTGCCGCTGGCCGTCAAGACCTGGGGCCTTTCCGGCGCCGAGATCGACAAGGGCATCAATGGCCCCTACGAGGCTGCAGTGCACTTCACCTTCGAGTCGATGGAGGCGATGGGTGCTGCGATGAGCAACCCCGACACCGCCGCCGTGCAGGCCGACGTGGCCAACTACACGACCATCGTGCCGGAGATGCAGATCAGCGAGATCGTCTGACACCGCGTCGACGCGTTCGAACGGAACGCGTCGACGATCAGAGGTTCGGGATGACCTCGGTCTCGATGAGCTTCAAACTGCTCCACGCGATCTCGGGCGGAAGCCCGCCGACGAGCGGGTGCAGCATGCAGAACGCGAACGGGCCCTTCTCGGTCAACTCGGCGACGAGCTGTTCGGGAGTGACCACGCGGTACTGACCCGACGCGCGCAGCGCATCGGAATCGGCGTACAGACCGAAGCCCGTGTCGTTGCCGAGGCCCGCGTCGTCGGCCCATGCGCCGTACGCGTTGACCTCGTGCATCGCGTAGGGCGCGAGCTCCTCCCAACCGCGGTCGACATCGGTCGCGACATGGATGACCGACGTGTCGCCACCGAAGTGCGGGCCGGGATCGGGCTTGCCGAGCTTCAGACACTCGTCGACGTAGTACGGCCAGATCTCGGGGATCGAGGGAACGAAACCGTCGGCGATGCGCGCCGCGCGCCGCGCTGCAGCCTCGACCGAACCGCCCAACGAGATGGGGGGACCTCCGGGCTGGGCCGGCTTGGGCGTGACCTGCACGGTGCGACCGCGGAACTCGAACGGTTCTCCCGTCCACGCCGCCTTCAGGGTGGTCACGGCCTCGGTCGTGCGCTTGGCCCGGTTCGACAACGGAACGCCGAACATGTCGAACTCCGATGCCACGTAACCATTGGTGAGGGTGATGTCGAGACGGCCATTGCTCAGCAGGTCGAGCACGGCGAGATCCTCGGCGAGACGCAGCGGGTCGTGGAACGAGGTGACCATGGCCGAGATGCCGATGCGGGCGTTGGAGGTACGGGACGCGATGGCCGAGGCCACGGGCACCGGAGCGGGCAGGTAGCCATCGGGGGAGCCGTGATGCTCGGAGAGGATGATCGTGACGAAGCCGAGAGCATCGGCCCAGGCCGACATGTCGACCGCCGCCGCATAGCGATCGGCCACGGTGCCCGGCGCCCACTCGGGCACCCGCAGGTCGAATCTGATTCCGAACAGTGCCATTGCTCCCCCTCCGTCGGTCCGCGCATCGTAGGGGTTCGGTCACTCGGGCGCGACGGGTGACGGTTCGCGGCGAGGCGCATCCCGTAGCCTCTCGGGCGTCGCCGGGCCCAGCTTCGGACCCGTGCGCTCCGCCCCAATGACGACGTCGACGCCACCTCGCCCTCGCGCCCCCGAGCGCCGTCCCGCACCCCCATCGACGCGCTCGAAGTCCGACGCCGACCGCAGGCGCGCGTGGAAGCGCATCGCGCTCGTGTGCGTGATCGCCGTGCTGCTCATCCCGGTGCTGTCGTTCGGTCGAGCGATGCTGTCGGCGAGCAACCTCACCCATTCCGAGCGGGCCGCCGAGTGGATGCGCGACCACAACCTCGGTGGTGTGCTCAATCGGGTCGAGGCCTTCTGGTTCAGTCGCAACCAGCCGAAGGCGGGTGGTGAACCGAGACGTGCCATCGGCACGGACCTGCCGGGTGGAGAGGACACGTCGACCGCCAAGTCGCCGGTGACCACTCCCCACCTGCCGAAACCGGCGGACGTTGCCGTGCCCGAGGGCGTCACGCCCGTGGCCAACGAGGGCGTGTGGCGCGCCGTCGGCCCCACCATCGGGGGCGCACAGGGCATGTACACCACCCAAGTACGACCCGATTCGGTGCACACCTCCATCCTCGACGGTCTCGTCTGGATGGATCCCAAGCTGGTGTCGTTCAAGTTGCACCCGGGCACCAACGAGCCGGGCGGACCGAAGTCGGCGGTGCCGTCACAGGTCCCGATGGACGAGAGACTCACATTGCTCGCCGCCTTCAACGGCGGCTTCCGCATGCAGGACGCCATGGGCGGCTTCTACCTGAACGGCATCACCCACAAGGAACTGCGCGATGGCGCAGCCTCGTTCGTCGTGTTCAAGGACGGCACGGCCACCGTCGGCATGTGGAACCGTGACGTGGCGATGTCCCCCGACGTGGTCGCCGTGCGTCAGAACCTCGATCTCATCATCGACAACGGTGGCGGCGCCCCGAACCCGGCGGGAACTCCGGCGGCCAACGCCAAGCCGGGAGTGCCGGCAGAGGGTCTCGACAACAACGAGAACGGTGCCTGGGGTGACACCCTCGGCAACAAGGTGCTGGTGTGGCGTTCGGCCGTGTGCGTCACCGGTTCGGGAGCGATCGTCTACGGCTACGGGAGCGGGTTGGGCGCCAGATCGTTGGCCGACCTCATGCTCCGGGCCGGTTGCGTGCGGGCCATGGAGCTCGACATCAATCCGGCATGGACGACGTTCAACTTCTATTCGGCTTCCTCCTACCTGGATCCCGCATCGGTGAAGGGCACCAAGTTGCTGCCGGAGTCGGAGAAGAGCGCCAATCGCTACCTCTCCAACGATTCCCGCGACTTCATCGCGGTACACGCCCGTCAACTGTGACCCGCGCTGACGCGCCGAGGGTCACCGCCTAACCTTGCGCCGCGCTGCGGTCGGGCCGTGGCCGCGGGATCTCGATCATGACGACCACTCCCCCTCCCGGTGACGGGATCGACGAACCGACCGGTGTGACCATCTCCGCGCCCACGGCGGGCGATGTGCCCGCGAGCACCGACCAGCCTGCTGATGAGGGCGGTCGCGGCACACGTGCCCGACGTTCGCGTCGACGCAGCGTGGGACGTCACGCCCGACGCAAGGTTCGGCCGTGGTGGCAAGCCATCGTCGCCGCAGTCGTGATCGTCGCCCTGCTCGTCCCCGCATCCGGAGTCGTCACCGCGGTGCTGACCCCTCAGAACCTCTCCTACAGCGAGCGCGCTGCGGAGTGGATGCGCGACAACAACCTCGGTGGTGTTCTCAACACGATCGAGAGCTGGTGGCTCAGTCGCAACGCACCGAAGGAGGGGGGCGAGCCCCGACGCGCCATCGGCATCGAGTTGCCAGATGAAGAGACCACCACGACGGTGAAGCCCAAGGTGATCGCGCCGCATCTGGCCAAGCCCGCGAACGTGCCGGTACCGACCGGCGTCACCCCACTTCCCGACGAGGGCGTGTGGAAGCCCGTCGGTCCCATCGTCGGTGGCGCGCAGTCGATGTACTACACGCAGGTGCGTCCCGATTCGGTGCACACGTCGATCCTCGACGGTCTGGCATGGATGGATCCGCTGCTGGTGTCGTTCGAGGTGTTCCCGGGCACCGAGGAACCGGGCGGCAGGTGGGACAAGCCGTCCCAGGTGCCGATGGATCGTCGCGTGTCACTCGTAGCGGCGTTCAACTTGGGATTCCGCATGCAGGACGCCATGGGTGGCTTCTACCTCGACGGCGTCACCCGCAAGCCGCTGCGCGACGGCGCTGCGTCATTCGTCGTCTACAAGAACGGCTTCGCAACGGTCGGTGAGTGGGGCCGCGACTTCACGATGTCGCCCGAGATCGCCGCTGTTCGTCAGAACCTCGACCTCATCGTCGACAACGGCGGTGGCCCGCCGACGACCCCCGGCGTGTCCACCGGCGCAGCTCCCGGTCGTCTGGTCGATGGTCTCACCGACAACGCCGACGGCAAATGGGGAGCGACGTTCGGCAACAAGATCCTCGCCTGGCGTTCCGCCGTCGGCGTGACCGCCGACGGCGCAGTGGTCTACGGCTACGGCGACGGTCTCGGTGCACTCGCACTCGCCAACCTCATGCTGCGAGCCGGTTGTGTGCGTGCCATGGAACTCGACATCAATACGGTGTGGACGACGTTCAACTTCTACACCGCCACGCGATTCCTCGACCCGACCTCGGTCGAGGGCACGAAGTTGCTGCCCGAGTCGTTCAAGCCGGCGAATCGCTATCTCTCGAACGATGCGCGCGACTTCGCCGCCGTGTTCGCTCGTCCGCTCTGATCGACGTCACGACGTCGCGCTGAACTCGAGTGGTCGCGCATCTGAGCGCGATGGCGAGTCAGCCCGTGAATGAGGGTGCGACGGGACCGGTGTCGCCGGTGGGTCCGCACACCTGCGCGAACGAGCCGGTGAACACGGCGGGGAACTCGACGGGATCGAGCACGTGGGGCGCATTCGAACCGTCGAGACTCACCGGCGCGTTGCCCGCCATTCCGGTCGGACCAGTGGGGCCGGTATCACCGAGCAGACCGGTCGGGCCAGACAGCCCGGTCGGACCGACGAGTCCCGTGGGACCAGTCGGACCGAACGCGCCCTGCGAGCCGGTGGGGCCGGGCAGCGAGGGGCCCTGCGGACCGAAGAACCCCTGCGGACCTTGCGGACCATCGACCCCGGTGGGACCGACGGGACCGACACCGACGGGACCCTGAGGACCCTGGGGACCGGCGATGCCTGCGAGCCCATTCGGGCCGGTCGGGCCCTGGGGCCCCTGCGGACCGGTCGGACCGAAGGGCAGGTACCCGAGCGGCACACTGCTGGTGGACAGTTCACTGGGCATCACCATCCCGGTGGGCCCGGTGGGACCCGTGGGGCCCGTGGGACCGAGCGGACCCCACATTCCTTCAGGCCCGGTCGGACCGATGGCGCCGGTCGGGCCGGTGGGGCCGGTCGGACCCTGGGCACCGGTCGGTCCGAAGCCCGACGCACCCGTCGCTCCGCCCGGACCTTGGGGACCCCAGCCGCCGTCTGGACCGGTGGCACCCGTGGCTCCGATGCCCGTGTCTCCCGTGACGCCGGTGGCACCGGCGAATCCCTGGGGACCGGCCCAACCCTGCGCACCCATGGCTCCGGGCGGGCCGGTGGGGCCGGGCGCAGCGCCGGGGACCCAACCGAGGGTCATCGGGAGCGACCCCGGAACGTTGGTCGTCGGACCGGTCGGACCATCGAAGCCGGTCGGGCCGGTGGGGCCGAGGTCGCCGGCCAGTCCGGTGGGACCGATCAGGCCCGTGGGGCCCTGGATCGAACCTCCGGTGGGGCCCTGCGGACCGGTCGGACCGAAGAAGCCGTCGATTCCGGGCGCACCCTGCGGACCCTGCGGACCGAAGGCTCCGGTCGCACCAGTGGCGCCAGTGACACCGAACCCGGGCTGACCCGGCGCACCCACGGGGCCGAGCATGCCCATGGCGCCAGTGGGACCCTGCGGACCATCGGGCCCGGGCGGACCAGCGGGGGGATCGGGCGTGACGAGCTGGCCGACGAGCGAACAACCACTGGGGCCGACGCCCGTGGTGATGGAGACCGCGAACTGATTGGCGTTGTTGTTCGTGGCGCCGGCGAAGGAAGGGGCGGCGGTGAAGGTGCCATCCGACGCGGTGGTCACGGTGACGGTTCGGGTGGCAGCCGCACCACCAGGCGGCATCTCGGCGCCGTTGAGGTAGGCGTCGACGACGATGGTGACCGGCACACCGGCACCGAACCCGGTCGAACCATCGACCGTGGTGACGCCGGTGACGAAGTCGAACGAGATCGAATAGTCACCGACGACCATCACGTCATTGCGGACTGCGATGTCGAGCATCGAGCGAACCGCCGACCGACCCGTGCCCGAGACGGCGCCATTGACGGCGACGAACACACCGGCTCCAGCCAGACCGCCGAGCAGACGGCGTCGACTGATCGGCTGACCGAGGGGTGCGGTTCCTTCAGCCGGGTCGCTCATGAGAGGGCACACTACAGGCCTCCCTGCTCGGGTGAGAGAGAAGTTCACATGGGTTCACACGCCGAAGAGCCACAACTGACGCTGGCGATGATCGTCAAGGACGAATCAGCCGTGATCGAACGCTGCCTCGCGTCGGTGAAGCCGCTGATCTCGAATTGGGTGATCGTCGACACGGGCTCGACCGACGACACCTGTGAACGGATCGAGCGAGCCCTCGCCGATGTGCCCGGAACCCTCCATCGAAGGGAGTGGGTCGACTTCGGGCACAACCGCACCGAACTCATGGAACTCGCTCATGGGGTGGGCACGCACCTCCTGCTGGTCGACGCCGACATGACCGTTCGCGTCGAGGGTGCGTTCGTGGATCGTGGGAACGACCAGGAGCTGCTTCGGCACGAGGGCGACCCGTCGTACTGGATCCCCCGCATCGTGCGCAGCGATCGCCAATGGCGCTACGTCGGAGCGACCCACGAGTACCTCGCCGCCGATGGGGAGATCACCCGCGGCAGTTGCGATGCATTCGTCATCGAGCACCACGCCGACGGCGGATCACGCGGCGACAAGTTCGAACGCGATGCGAGATTGTTGGCCCGTTCACTCGAGCGCGATCCCGATGACGCGCGTGCGACCTTCTACCTCGCACAGACGTTGCGAGACCTCGGCCAGACCTCTCGCGCCATCGAGCTCTACCGGCGCCGGGTGGCGATGGGCGGCTGGGACGAGGAGGTCTTCTACAGCCAACTCCAGTTGGGGATGCTGCTCGCGACGTACGACCACGACGCTTCGGTGACCGCTCTCATGCGGGCATGGGAGATGCGTCCGACACGCGCCGAACCGCTGTACGAGTTGGCCAAGGGTCTCAACTCGCGCAGCGAGTTCTCGCTCTCGTTGCTGTTCTCCGAGCGCGGGCTCGCCATCGAGATGCCCGATGACCTGCTGTTCGTGCATCCCGACCCCTATCGCTGGGGCCTGCGGTTCGAGCACGCCATCGCCTGCTACCGAACCGGTCGGCTCGACGACGCGCTCGCCGACAACCGCCGATTGCTCGACGACGGTGTGCCCAAGAACGTCGAACCATGGGTGCGTCACAACCTCGCGTGGTGTGAACGCGCCCTCGGCATCAGCGACCGTGACGACCATGCACGGCTGCCACTCATGGCGTCGCCCGAACTCCCTTCGCTCGAGGAACTCGTTCCCTCGACGACGATCACCGAACTCGACATCGAGGTCGAGGAGGGGTGGTCGAGGTTCAACCCGAGCATCGTGCGGCGCGGTGACGAACTCGTCGTGAACCTGCGCAGCTCGAACTACCGCATCGGACCGGGTGGCGCGTACTTCGGACTCGACGGCCGGCCGAGTTCGATCGTGCGCACGACCAACCATCTCGTGCGCCTCGATCGGCATCTGGCCGTCACCGGCACCCAGCGAATTCCGAGCATCCCTGCAGCTGTGGACAGTTCGGTCGTCGGGCTCGAGGACGTTCGCCTCATCGACGTCGCGGGTCACCTCTTCGGCCTGGCCGCGCGCCGTGATGCCTCGCCGACGATGGTGTGCGAACAGGCGCTCCTCGACACTGGGATCATCGGCGACGCCACCACGACACTCGCGGTGAGCGCGCAACGACTCGACTCCCCCGTTCCCGATCGCCACGAGAAGAACTGGATGCCGTTCGTGATCGGTGACGAGCTGTACGTCGTCTATTCATGCGATCCCTGCGTCGTACTGCATGTCGCCATGGACGGCGCGCTCACTCCAGCGTCGACGACACCGGGCCCACCATCGGCCTCTGGCTTCCGCGGCGGTTCACAAGGTGTCGACCTCGGCGATGCGCACCTGTTCGTGGTGCACGAGGTGCTGCATCACGCTCGAGGACGCGTGTACGCCCATCGCCTCGTGCGACTCGATCACGCCACATGGACGATCGATGCCATGTCGGCGCCATTCCACTTCACGAAGGTCGGCATCGAGTTCTGCGCCGGTCTGGCCGTTCTCGACGATGACGCGTTCATCTCGTTCGGGGTCGACGACGCGACGGCTTGGATCGCCCTTTGCCGCCTCGACCAACTGCTCGAACTGTTGGTGCCCGTCCTGCCCTAGGCGAACACGCAGGTGCGGTTGTCCCACACGAGCACTCGATGCTCGAGGTGGAGACGCACGGCATCGGCGAGGGTCTTGCGCTCGACATCTCGACCCTTGCGCACGAGATCGGTGACCTCGTCGCGATGGCTGACGGCGGCGACACCCTGGGCGATGATCGGACCGGCATCGAGTTCCGCGGTCACGTAGTGCGCAGTCGCACCGATGAGCTTCACACCGCGCTCATGGGCACGGTGATAGGGACGAGCTCCGGGGAATGCCGGCAGGAACGAGTGATGGATGTTGATCATGCGACCGGCCCACGCGTTCGTGATCGACTCGGGGAGGATGCGCATGTAGCGAGCGAGTACGACGAGATCGGGGGAGAGATCGTCGAGGGCAGCGGAGAACGCCGCCTCCTGTGCCGCACGATCGCTGCCCTGCAGTCCACCGTCGACGAGCACGAACGGGATGCCGTGCTGCGCGGCCAACTCTGCTGCGTCCGGCTTGTCCGAGACGATCGCGAGCACGTCGCAGTCGAGTTCACCGAGCGACACGCGAGACAACAGATCGGCAGCGCAGTAGAGCTCACCGGAACAGGCGACGACGACGGAATGACGACGGCCGGGTCGGTGCAGCTCCCACGCGAAGCCGAAGCGAGTGACGAGCGCAGCGAGACCGACCTCGAACGCGGCCCAGTCGATGGGGCCATCGAGTTCGATGCGCTGCAGGAACACCGATGACTCACGATCGGTGTGCTGATCGGCGTTGAAGATGTTCCCGCCACACTCGGCGATGAGCGCCGACACCGCCGCGACGATGCCGGGCTGATCGGCGCACTGCAGTGTGAGGATCGATGGGGTGCTCTGATCGTCCATCACTTCACCAACGAGGCAAGGCCCCAGATCGCGGCCACGGTACCGAGCGCGATCATCACGACACTGCGTGCGAGCGGTGGTCGAGGGAGATCGCCGTCGGCCGACGTCCTCTGTGGTCGCACGAGCGCGAGCACATTGCCGACGGCGAGGGCGCCGCCGATGGCGAGAACGAGCCAGGGAAGGATGTCTTCTCCGAGGAACACAGTCGCTCCGAACCGTCCGGACCGATCGTCCGGGCCCGGGGATCGTAGGTGCGCAGGGCCGACGCGACGAAGTCGCGGACGCTCAGGCCTGCAGTGTGGCGACGAACTCGTCCACGGCGGCGTTCGCGCTGCGAGCCCGGGGCCGCACCAGGACGAGATCGCGCTCGGCGATGGTCGTCCACCCCTCACGTCGACGACCGGCCTGGGCCTCGGGCAGCACCGTCCACCCCATGCCGAGACGGGTCATCTCGCGCAGCACATCGGGTTGGTGTGACTCGGCCACGACATCGACCGACGCACCGCGCGCCACCAACGCGTGCTCGACCAGTTCGCGAGTGCGCGCGCCACGGGGGAAGAGCACCCATGGACCCCATGTCGAAGGCTCTCCGACCTCGACGCGATCGGGCGGAACGACGACGAGCTGTTCGGTGACCACGACCGTCGACTCGAACGCATCGTCGGGACGCTCGGGTTCGACGACGACCGCGAGGTCGAGTTCACCGCGACGCAACTGCTCGACGAGTTCACCCGAAGGCGCGACGACGAGTCGGAGGTCGACATCGGCATGCTCGCGACGGAACGTCGCCATCGCAGTGTGGAGGTGATGCACCGCCGCGGCATCGATCATGCCGACGCGCACGCGACCAGCCCGCCCCGAGCGCGCCGCCGTGAGCCAACGACCGAGATCTCGCGTATCGGCCACCACGCGTCGCGCGTAGGCCAGCACCTCGGCCGTCTCGACCCGCAGCACTTGTCGGCGTCCCCGACGTTCGAACAGTTCGACTCCGAGCCGGCGCTCGAGTTCGGCCACCCCCTGTGACAACGCCGAGGTGGTGACACCGAGCGACGCCGCTGCGGCGGCGAACGTCTGGTGATCGGCAACGGCCACGAGGTAGGCCAATTGCTGGATCGTGGGACTGGGTAGTGGATCGCGCAGTGCGTCGGGTGATGCGTCGACCGAGCGATCCTGCGTCGGGCTGGCCATCCCGTGATCCTATCGTGAAGTGATTCTTCACTGAACTCCATGAACGTGAAGCATCACGTAGTCTGCGGACATGACGAAGCCCATCACCATCGCTCCCGCCACCGGCCGCCTCGGGGTCCTCACCCCCGGAATGGGCGCGGTGTCGTCCACCTTCATCGCCGGCGTGCTCGCCGCCCGTTCGGGTCTGGCCACGCCGGTCGGTTCGCTCAGCCAGTTGGCGCACATCCGCCTCGGCAAGCGCGACGAGAACCGCAACCCCCGCATCCGCGAGTTCGTGCCGTTGGCCGACCTCGGCGATCTCGTGTTCGGCGGCTGGGACCCGATCAGCGCCAACGCACTCGAGGCCGCCCGCACCGCCGGCGTGCTCGAGGAGCGCGACCTCGGCCCCATCTCGCGAGAACTCGAGGGTGTGCGCGCCATGGACGCCGTGTTCGACCAGCGCTGGGTGAAGCGTCTCGACGGCACCCGCGTGAAGCACATCGCCAGCAAGTGGGCGCAGGCCGAGGCCCTCATCGCCGACATAGAAACCTTCCGCACCGAGAACGAGTGCGACCGTCTCGTGATGGTCTGGTGCGGTTCGACCGACGCCTACCAGGAGCCGAGCGCCGTGCACGCGTCGATCGCCGCGTTCGAGGCCGGCCTCAAGGCCGATGACGAGAACATCTCGCCGAG
>CAYVUO010000025.1:0-1802 GCA_964454715.1 uncultured Bifidobacterium sp.
CCACCTACTTCTCACCGGAGCAGGCGCAAGGTCATGCCGTCGATCCGCGTTCCGATCTCTACTCACTCGGTTGCGTCCTCTACGAGATGCTCACGACGCGCCCGCCGTTCTCCGGCGATACGCCCGTTGCCGTCGCGTACAAGCACGTGCAGGAGCAGCCGCTCCCGCCGAGCCGCATCAATCCCAACGTGCCGGCCGCGCTCGACGCGATCGTCATGAAGCTGCTCAACAAGGATCCGTTCCTGCGCTATCCGTCGGCCGACGATCTGCGCAGCGATCTGCGTCGCTTCCTCGACGGTCAGCCGGTGCTCGCCGCCGGTGCGGTCGGCGCCGCAGCCGCCGGAGCCGTCATCGGTGCGGGCATCGCTGGTGCCTCCGCCGCCGATGCCACCATGGCCGTGCCCGCCGCGGCAGCGGGTGCTGGCGGATCCGCAGGAGGACCTCCCACCATGGCCAACACCTATGTGCCCCCGCCAGAGCAGAAGCGCACCGGTCTCTACGTGGGCATCGTCGTCGGTGTGCTCGTGCTCATCGGCCTCATCCTGTTCTTCGTCGGTTCCAACATGGGCAAGTCGGCGGCGAAGGTCGACGTGCCCGACGTCGTGGGGCAGACCGTCACCGATGCCACCAACACGCTCAGCGGCGCCGGCTTCAAGGTGAAGGTCAACAACCAGCCCAACGATTCGGTGCCGGCCAATCAGGTCTACGAGCAGACGCCGAAGGGCGGCGGCACCGCCGAGAAGGGTTCGACGATCGAGATCAAGGTGAGCACCGGCGTCGGTGACGCCACGGTTCCCGATGTGGTCGGTCGCACCCAGGCCGCGGCCGAGTCGTTGCTCAAGTCGAACGACTTCACACCCGAGGCCAAGGAACAGTCGAGTGACACCGTGCCCAAGGGCACCGTCATCTCGCAGACGCCTGCAGCCAATTCGAAGGCGGCGAAGAAGTCGGTCGTCACGTTCTACGTGTCGAGCGGCCCCGGCGATGTCACCGTTCCCAACGTCGTCGGCATCAGCGCGGCGCAGGCCTCGAACCAGCTCGGTCAGGCCGGATTCAACGTGGTCACCCAGCAGCAGTCGTCCTCGACGGTTCCTGCGGGCAACGTGATCAGCACGAACCCGGTGGCCAACTCGAAGGCGGCGAAGGGATCGTCGGTCACGATGGTCGTATCGACCGGTCCTGCTCCGACGAGTTCGACCACGACCTCATCGTCCACGACGACGACCACGCGCCCGTAGCGCGACGCGTCACTCGCAGCGCTGCAGGAAGTTGGCCACCAACTGGTGGCCGGCAGTGGTGAGGATCGACTCGGGGTGGAACTGCACGCCCTCGATGTCGTACTCACGGTGACGCAATCCCATGATGAGGCCGTCGTCGGTCTCGGCGGTGATCTCGAGCACATCGGGCAGCGTCGAACGCTCGACGACGAGTGAGTGGTAGCGCGTCGCCTCGAGCGGTTGGGGCAGACCGGCGAACACCCCGATGTCTCGGTGGGTGATGAGCGAGGTCTTGCCGTGCATGATCTCGGGCGCGCGCACGACGTCGCCGCCGAACACCTGGCCGATGCACTGGTGGCCGAGGCACACGCCGAACACGGGGATCTCGCCTGCGAACGTGGTGATGACCTCGTTGGAGAGACCGGCATCCTCGGGTCGACCGGGCCCGGGGCTGATCAGCACGCCGGCCGGCTCGAGCTCTCGGATCTGGTCGATGGTGAGGGCATCGCTGCGGTGCACGAGCGGCTCGGCGCCCAACTCGCCCAGATACTGGACGAGGTTGAACACGAACGAGTCGTAGTTGTC
>CAYVUO010000025.1:1812-10273 GCA_964454715.1 uncultured Bifidobacterium sp.
TGCGGGATTCGGTCGGCCGCTACGATCGTCGACGATGCCCGACTCGAAACGCCCCGCTCCGACCAGTCGCACCGGTGGTGGTTCGGCGCGCGCCAAGGGTCGCAAGGCCAAGCACGCCGACCATGGTCATGGTGGTCCCGAGGCGTCGACCCGCTACACGCCGCGCAGTGCCGAGGTGAAGTTGCCCAGCCCCACGTGGGTGCCGATCGTCATGATCGCCCTGTTCGTGGTCGGTCTGTTGGTGATCTTCCTGCACTACGTCGACCTCTTGCTGCCGGGAGCGTCGAGCAACTGGTGGTTGCTGGCCGGCCTCGGCTTCATGCTCGGCGGCATCATCACTGCCACCCAGTATCGATAGCGCCGATCCGCAGCGCGGACGCGATCAGAGATCGATCGGAGCCATCTCGGTCATGTCCTCCTGGCAATGGCGCGGAGGCTCGGGATCCTGATCGGGCGAGATCGTCATGCGCACCTCGGTGCCGCAGATCTCACACCGATAGCCGATCTTCACCTTGCGCAGTTCGCCGGCAGGTGGTGGCTCGGGGATGGGTCGGGCGAGGCCGCCGAGGATCATCACGCCGAGGCGGAGGATCAACCAGATCGCAACGCCCGTGATGACAGCGGGCACGACACCCGCGCCGAGCCAGAGACTGACGACGATCTCGATCGCCGCGATCGCCGCGATGTACGGATGTTGCAGTCGTAGTCGTCTCATGTGGGCCTCAGAGTCGTTCGATGATGGTGGCGTTGGCGAGTCCGCCGCCCTCACACATCGTCTGCAGACCGTATCGGCCGCCAGTGCGTTCCAGTTCGCACAGCAGCGTGGCGAGCAGTCGACCGCCCGATGCCCCGAGTGGGTGGCCGAGCGCGATCGCACCACCGTTGACGTTGACCTTCGCCATGTCGGCACCGGTCTCGCGCTGCCATGCGAGCACCACGGGAGCGAAGGCCTCGTTGATCTCGACGAGGTCGATGTCGTCGAGGGAGATACCGGAACGCTCGAGGATGCGCTCGGTGGCCGGGATGGGACCGGTGAGCATGATGCGGGGGTCGACGCCGGCGAGCGAGAAGGAATGGAAGCGAGCGCGGGGTGTGAGACCGAGCTTCGATGCCGCGGCCTCGCTCATGATGAGCGCCGCCGACGCGCCATCGGTGATCTGCGACGAGTTGCCCGCGGTGATGACACCGGTCTCCGAGAACGCGGGCTTCAACTTGGCGAGCGTCTCGGGAGTGGTCTCGTCTCGGATGCCCTCGTCGACCCGCAGCATCTCGTCGGTGAGGATGACCTCACCGGTCTCCTTGTCGCGCTTGCGCACCGCCACGGGATGCATCTCGCGGTCGAACCGGCCCTCGTTGCGAGCGGTTGCGGCGCGCTGCTGCGACATGGCGGAGAACTCGTCGAGCTGTTCACGGGTGAAGCCCCAACGCTCGGCGATGAGTTCCGCCGACAGGCCCTGCGGGATGATGCCGCCAGCCTCGGCGTAGCGCTGCGCGATGACGTCACCGAAGGGGAAGCCGACACCCTTCGCGAACGACGCGCCCATCGGGACCAGGCTCATCACCTCGACGCCCGCCGCGATGACGATGTCGTTGACGCCGGCCATCACCGACTGCGCGGCGAAGGCTGCTGCCTGCTGCGACGAACCGCACTGACGATCGACGGTGGTGGCGGGCACCGACTCGGGGAATCCAGCCGCGAGGACGGCATTGCGTCCGACGTTGAGCGACTGCGCGCCGACCTGGCTGACGCACCCCATCACCACGTCGTCCACGAGCGCGGGGTCGAGGTCGTTGCGGGCCACGAGTTCGGCCAGCACCTCGCCCGCCAGTTCGGTGGGATGCCAGCCCGAGAGCGAGCCATTGCGGCGTCCGCCCGGGGTGCGGATCACGTCGACGATCACTGCATCGGTCATGTCGATACTCCTGTGGTTGGTCAGTACTCGCCGGCCGAACGCTGGGTGGCGACGGGGTCGTCATGCTCCCAGATCTGCTGGATCTCCTCGAGCGAACGTCCCTTGGTCTCGGGCACGCGGCGCCAGATCCACGCATAGGCCACCACCGAGAACGCGGCGAACAGGTAGAAGGTGGCGGAGTTTCCGATCGCATCGATGAGCGTGAGGAAGAACTGGCTGACGAGCCAGGCCGAACCCCAGTTGACGGCAGTGGCGACGGCGACGGCGCGACCGCGCACGCGGTTGGGGAAGATCTCGTTGATGACCGTCCACACCACGGGACCGAGTGAGAACGCGAACGAGGCGATGAACACCACGAGTGCGACGAGCGTGATGAGACCGGCGGTCGTGGGTCCACCGGTGCCGGCACCGCTCGTGTCCGCCTTGTCCATGAAGTGGAACGACACGCCGACGGTGGTGAGCGACGCGAACATGCCGACGAGACCGGCGAGGAGCAGTGGCCGACGTCCGAACCGGTCGACGTACGCGACCGCGATGAGGGTCGCGAGCACGTTGACCGCGCCGATCGCCCATGTCGTCGCCGCGGCTTGATCCTGGGGAGTGGCGAAACCGGCCTGGGCGAAGATCTTGTTGGCGTAATAGATGATGGCGTTGATGCCGGTGATCTGTTGGAACACGGCGAGACCGATGCCGACCATCAACGGCTTGCGCAGTCGCTTCGAGAACACCTCACCCCACGTGGCGCGCTCCGCCTCCTCGGCCCTCTCCGCCGTCTCGATGGCATCGAGTTCGGCGTTCACGTCGACATCGGGTCGCACCTTCGTCAACGACTGCGCCGCAGCGTCACGACGGCCGACCTTCATCAGCCATCGAGGCGTGTCGGGCATCGGGATCATCACGATGAGCAGCAACACCGCGGGCACGGCCGACACGCCGAGCATCACGCGCCACATGTCGTCGTTCGTGAGCAACTGGTCGACGAGGTAGGCGACGAAGATGCCGATGGTGATCGCCAGCTGGTAGATCGACACGAAGCGGCCGCGCAGATGGGTCGGGGCCTGTTCGGCGGCGTAGAGGGGCGCTGCCACCGACGCCACACCGACACCGAAGCCCACCACGAGCCGACCGATGACGAGCACGACGGTGCCGGGCGCGATCGCTTCGAGCAGCGCGCCGAGTGTGAACAGTGCGGCCGCCAACAGGATGGTGACGCGACGTCCGAGCCGATCGGCGAGCGCACCGGCGACGAGAGCACCGAACAGTGCACCGAGCGTGACCCATGACGTGATGATCTCGGTGAGGGTCGTGCTGGCGTGGAAGGTGTTCTCGATGCCCTGCAGCGCGCCGGCGATGACGCCCTGGTCGTAGCCGAACAGCACACCGGCCAACATGATGACGAGGCCGACCAACAGGAGCCATGGGCTCATGCGGCGCTTCGTTGCCGAGGTGTTGGTCGGTGCGGTCGTGGTCGCGGAACTCTCGGACATCGGTCCTCCCCGTCTCGTCGACGCGACGCTAGGCGGTGAGGTCGCGGGGCGGGATGGATTCAGCGAGCGTTCCAGCGGGCCACGGCGGCCATGCCGTGCTCCCACCCGAGGATGCCGACCGTCGCCGGGTCGAGCAGGAAGCGCCGGCCCTCGGTGGGGTCGAGGCCGCACCACCGGGCTGCGAGCACGCGGAGGAAGTGGCCATGTGCGAACACCGCGATGGGCCCGTCGCCCTCGAGTGCACGGGCGATCACGCGATCGGCCCGGGCCCCGACCTGCTCGGGGGTCTCGCCCCCGGGCCACGGTCCCGACCAGATGGTCCAGCCGGGAACCGTCTTGCGGATCGTGGGCGTGGTGATGCCCTCATGGTCGCCGTAGTTCCATTCGGCGAGATCGGGGTCGACCTGCGCGACGTCGCCGAGCCCTGCGAGCTCACAGGTGTGCCGGGCCCGCGACATGGGACTGGTGAACACGTGGGTGAATGGCACTCCGTCGAGCAGGGGAGCGACGGCCCTCGCCTGTCGTTCGCCCTCGGCGGTGAGGGGGATGTCGGTCGTGCTGGTGTGGCGACCGCTCGCGCTCCATTCCGTCTCGCCGTGGCGCACCACCCAGACGCGTGGTTCGCGCGTCGCGCTCACGCCGGGGGCTCGGTCGGCCATCCGCCGAACGCGTGCACGAGATGACTGGCGGAACGCGGACCATTGCTTCCGGGTTCGTACACCTCGACGGGCGGATACTTCGACAGGATCGGCTCGACGATGCGCCACTGCTGCATCACGGTGTCTTCGCGGGCGAACAGCGTCGGATCGCCCTTCATCGCTTCCTCGATGAGGAGCTCGTAGGGCTCCGGTCCATTGTCGGCCCGTTCGTCGGGCGGGGGAGCGAGCGTGATCGCCTCCGGCATCATCGTCTCGCCCGGTTCCTTGTGGAGCCATGTGATCGCCGCGAAGTTCTGGGGCTTCGCCTCGATGCGCATCGAGTTGCGCGGAACGTGCGTGTGATCGTCGAGCCACAACGGCTTGGGCGGATTCTTGAACTCGATCGTCATCTCGGTGACGGTCTCGTGCATCGCCTTGCCGGCGCGCAGGAAGAACGGCACTCCGCTCCATCGCGGAGAGTCGACGTCGAGTCGCATCGCGGCGTACGTCTCGGTGTCGGAGCCTGGTGCAACACCGGGCACGTCGAGATAGCCGCGGTACTGACCGCGCACGTAGTGCTCGGGTTCGACCGGCCGCACGGCTTCGAGCACCTTCGCCTTCTCGTCGCGAAGGGCTTTCGAACCTTCGTTTATGGGCTGTTCCATCGCCAACAGCGCGACCATCTGCAAGAGGTGGTTCTGCACGACGTCGCGCATGGCGCCCACCGAGTCGTAGAACGAACCGCGATCCTCGACTCCGAACGACTCGGCCATGGTGATCTTGACCGATGACACGAGGTTGCGGTTCCACAGCGGTTCGGTGATCGCGTTCGCGAATCGGGTGACGAGGAGACTGCGCAGTGCCTCCTTGCCCACGAAGTGATCGATGCGGAAGATCGCCGATTCGGGGAAGTGCTCATGCAGCGTGTCGTTGAGTTGTTCGGCGCTGACGTAGTCACGACCGAACGGCTTCTCGATGATGAGACGAGCCCCTTGGTCGAGGCCCACCGATGCGATGCCATTGGCCACGGTCGCGAACATCGATGGCGGGATCGCGAGATGGAAGATCGGATGCTGCGCGCCCGATGCCTTGTCGGCCAGGGCGCGGAACGTGCGCTCATCGGAGTAGTTGCCGCTCACGTACGACATTCGCTGGGCCAGACCGGAGAAGACCTTCTCGTCGATCTCCTCGCCGGCCTCGACCAATGACTGATGGGCGTGCTCCCGGAGCTGCGCGTCGTCCCAGTCGGCGAGGGCCACGCCGATGATGGGGATGCCCAGTTCGCCTCGGGCCTCGAGGCGGTAGAGCGCCGGGAACAGCTTCTTGTTGGCCAGGTCGCCGGAGGCCCCGAACATGACCAGCAGGTCGGACCTCGGGGCATCGGCGGGAGTGGTCGTGAACGGCATCGGTGCTCCCGGTCGAGGGTCACTCCACGTTAGTCACGGGCCCCTTGCGGGCCATCGGGATGGGCCGGTGAGAATTGACGCTCTCGTAACACGCGGGCTTCCCCACGGTGCGGGGTGCAGACCTAGGATCGCCGTTCGTGCCCGTCAGGGCGGGAGGAGTTCACAGTGCACGTCGTCGTCGTCGGTTGCGGTCGAGTCGGTTCCGGTCTCGCCGCGACACTCGTCAACCAGGGTCACACCGTCTCGGTGATCGACCGCAAGCCCACGGCATTCCGCCGTCTTCCCGAGGGGTTCACGGGCGACACCATCGTCGGTGTCGGCTTCGACCGTGACCGCCTTCGTGCCGCCGGCATCGAGAAGGCCGATGCCGTCGCCGCCGTGACCAACGGCGACAACTCCAACATCCTCATCGCCCGCACGGCGCGCGAGTTCTTCCACGTCGAGCGCGTCGTCGCTCGCATCTACGACCAGCGTCGTGCGGCGGTGTTCGAGCGCCTCGGCATCGCCACCGTCGCCACCGTTGGTTGGACCATCGAGCGCGTGCTGCGCCGCATCCAACCTGATGCCGACGGCGTCGAATGGGTCGATCCGAGCGCCAAGGTGTGCCTCGTCGAGCGCGTACTGCCAGCGCAGTGGGCCGGTCATCCGCTCGGTGAACTCGAGATCGAGGGGCACACCCGTGTGGTGGCGCTCAATCGTCTCGGTGTCGCCCAGATCATCTCGTCGGTCGCTCTCGCGCAGGAGGGCGACGTCGTTTGGGTCGCCGCTGCCGGCGATCACATCGACGAACTCGATCGTCGGATCGAGAACCCCCCGGCTGCAGGAGGACATCACTGATGCGCGTCGTCATCGCAGGAGGCGGAGCCGTCGGCACCTACATCGCCGACGAGTTGCATCGGGCGGGCCATGACGTGCTCATCGTCGAGGTCGATCCCGCACGCGTGGCCCAGGCCCGCGCCGACAACGAACCCCCGGGCGTCGAGTGGTTGCTCGCCGACGGTTGCGAGGTCTCCTCGTTCTCGAAGGCGAAGCCCGACGAGTGCGATGTCGTCGTCGCCGTCACGGGTGATGACGAGGACAACCTCGTCATCTCGCTGCTGGCCAAGCAGGAGTTCAGCGTTCCTCGCGTCATCGCTCGTGTGAACAATCCCGCGAACGAATGGATGTTCAACGCGAGCTGGGGTGTCGACGTGTCGGTGTCGACCCCGCACATGCTCACCGCCCTCGTCGAGGAGGCCGTCACCGTCGGCTCGCTGGTGCGCCTGTTCTCGTTCGAGAACGACAAGGCCCGACTCGTCGAGGTCACCCTGGCCTCGAACTCGCCGGCCAACGGGAAGTCGATCTCCGATCTGGCCCTTCCTCGGGAGTCCACCGTCGTGGCGGTCCTGCGGGCCGGACATGTGATCGTGCCCCGGGGCGAGACCGAGTTGGGTGAGGGCGATGAGGTCATCGTGCTCACGCTCGTCGAGGTCGAGGACGAGGTCAGGCACGTCCTGGTCGGCTGATCGGCCGCCTGGCGTCGCATCTCGGTGCGGCGTCGGGCATACTCGGGGTCTGTGAGGGGAGTATCCCGTCACGGTGGCGTCGTCATCACGGCGAGGGTCCCTCGGGTCCCGGACCCGGTGCCACCGGCCCTCGGGTGGGAGAGACCTCCGGTTCGGACGCCCCTGCGCGTCCCAGTGTCCTCGCGACCGACCGGAGACCCATGACCCCGACATCCGAAACCACCACACAGCACCGCTCCTCCGATGGCGCGTGCGCGCGCACGGGGGCAGAGGTCGTCGCGGCGCTCGGGGTCGATGCTGCGACCGGGCTCGACGCAGCTGCGGTCGAACTGCGCCGTTCGGAGTTCGGTGCCAACCGTCTGGCCGAGCCGCCGCGGCGACCGCGCTGGAAGGTCTTCCTCGCACAGTTCCGCTCGGGGATCGTCTACATCCTCGCTGCCGCTGGGGCGCTCGCCGGTCTGCTCGGTGACCTCAAGGACCTGATCGTCATCTTCGTGGTGCTGTTCGTGAACGCGTGTCTCGGCTTCGCTCAGGAGGCGAAGGCGACCAATGCGCTCGCCGCCCTCGAACGCATGCTCGTCACGCGTGTGCGCGTCCGTCGTGCGGGCGCCACCGTCGAGGTCGCCATCGACGAGCTCGTTCCCGGCGACATCGTGCTGCTCGAAGCGGGCGATCGCGTGCCGGCCGATGGTCGACTCCTCTTCACCGCCAACGTTTCGGTCGACGAGAGCTCGCTCACGGGTGAGTCGGTTCCCGTCGACAAGGACGCCGAGCACGTGAGCCCGGTCGACTCGTCGCTCGGCGACCGACTCGGCATGGTGTTCATGAACACCACGGTCGTGCGGGGGCGGGCCGAGATGGTCGTCACCGCGACCGGTATGCGCACCGAGATGGGACGCGTCGCCGATCTGCTCCTCACCGCGCCCACGACGCGCACACCGCTCGAACATCAACTCGACCGCCTCAGCAAGACGCTCGCGAAGGTGGCCGGCGTTGCTGCCCTGGTGGTGTTCGCCTCCCAGTGGTACATCGACGACGACTTCCGCACCGCTCTGCTCGGCGCCGTCGCGCTCGCCGTCGCTGCGATTCCCGAGGGACTTCCCGCTGTCGTCACCGTCACGCTCGCCGTCGGCATCTCGAAGATGGCCTCCGACAACGCCATCGTGAAGAGGTTGCACTCGGTCGAGACCTTGGGGTCGACGACCGTGATCTGCTCCGACAAGACCGGCACGCTCACGCTCAACCAGATGACGGCCCGAATGGTCGACCGTGGCGGCGAGGTCTGGTCGGTGAGCGGCGAGGGCTACTCCACCCGCGGCGCGATCGAGACGCCGGCTGGCGGTGCACCCTCCGACGCGGAGGGAGTGCTGTTGTCCGCTGCGCTCTGCTCCGACGCCGTGCTCACGACCGATGACGAGGGAGAGCCCGGAATCATCGGTGATCCCACCGAGGGCGCGTTGGTGGTGCTCGCGGCCAAGGCCGGCATCGATGCGGTCGACGTGCGCAATCGGT
>CAYVUO010000025.1:10283-17322 GCA_964454715.1 uncultured Bifidobacterium sp.
CGTGATCGACCAGCACCTGGCGGCGCAGGGGCTCGAGCGCCACATCGTCGTGCGCGCCGCACACTTCAGCCTGATCCCGCTGATGGTCGCGCGCAGCTGGCTGGTGCTGACCACCGGCCGGCTGTTCTGCACGCGCTATGTCGATGCGGTCGACGTGCGCAATCGGTATCCGCGCGTGGCCGAAGTGCCCTTCGATTCGGCCACGAAGTACATGGCGACGTTCTCACTGCTGGATCCGGGTGCGGCCGACAGCGAGGTGCTCGTCAGCGTGAAGGGTGCGCCCGATGTCGTGCTCGCTCGGTGCACGCGCACGCTCGATGCGCAGGGCAACGAGGTCGAACTCACCGAGGCGCTGCGTGAGGCTCGTCGCACCACCAACCACGAGTTCGCTGCGGAGGGCCAGCGCGTGCTCGTCCTGGCCACCCGACGCGTGCCCGCCCACGAGATCCTCGGCGACGACGGCATGGTCGTCGATGCCGAGTCGTGGGTCCACTCATTGCGCCTCGATGCGCTCGTGGGCATCGTCGATCCGCCCCGCTCGGAGGCTCGCGACGCGATCACGCTGTGTCACCGTGCCGGCATCGACGTGAAGATGATCACCGGTGATCACGCCGTCACCGCCGGCGCCATCGCTCGCCAACTCGGCATCGTCGGCGAGGTCGTCACCGGCGACGATCTCGATGCGATGGACGACGACGAGCTGCAGTCACGCGTGGCATCGATCGGTGTGTGCGCTCGAGTGTCGCCGGAGCACAAGGTTCGGGTCGTCGAGGCACTTCGCGCCCAGGGCGAGATCGTGGCCATGACCGGCGACGGCGTCAACGATGCTGCCGCCCTTCGCCGGGCCGACATCGGTGTGGCCATGGGCATCACCGGCACCGAGGTGTCGAAGGAAGCGGCCGACATGGTGCTCACCGACGACAACTTCGCCACCATCGCCAAGGCGGTGGAGCGGGGTCGCGTCGTCTACGACAACATCCTCAAGTTCATCCGCTTCCAGCTCACCACTGCGTTCGGCGCCGTGTTCACGATCCTCGGCTCATCGATCGCCGGCGCACATGTGCCGTTCAGTGCGCTGCAGGTGCTGTGGGTCAATCTCATCGCCGATGGTCCGACCGCCATCACCCTCGGCATCGACCAGCCGGCACCGGGCGTCATGGACCGCAAGCCCCATCATCCCGGTTCGGCCATCCTCGACCGACCCCGGCTCATCCGGTTGCTGTTCCAGGGGCTCGTCACCGCCGTCGGCGTGTTGGCGCTCTACCTCTGGGCGATGGAGAACATCGATGAGGACGGGCTCAAGCGGGGTGAGCCCCATCCGATCGCGATGACCATGGCCTTCACCGCGTTCGTGCTCGCCCAGCTCGTCAACGTCTTCAGCGCCCGGTCGGAGACGGCCTCGGTGTTCGGTCGCTACACACTGCGCAACCGCTGGTTGTGGATCTCGGTGATCGGTGTGTTCGTGCTGCAGGTCGGCATCACCGAACTGCCCTTCATGGAGTCGTTGTTCGACACTGCCCACCTGAGCCTCTCGCAATGGCTGCTGTGCTTCCTCCCGGCGTTGTTGCTGCTCGCCGCGGTCGAGGTGTGGAAGCTCGTGGCGAGGACTCGTCCGAGGCCCAGCGATGGCGCCTGACCATCGCGACGGGCTGCGCGGCCGGTTCGAGGATCTCGAGCAGGCGGCCATCGAGGCCGAGCTCGAGACCGGTCGCCGCGAGGAGACCATCGCCGAGGCCGAGCGCAACATCCTGTTGCGCATCGGTCGCGTGCTCCTCGGCGTGATCGTCCTCTTCGCCGGTCTGCTGATGCTTCCGCTCCCCGGTCCCGGCCTACTCACCATTGCCGCCGGCCTCGCGCTGCTCGCCTCCGATGTCCCCTTCGCTCGTCGGCTGCTCGTTCGTGTGCGCGAACGGATCCCCAGTGATGCCGAGGGCAAGGTGTCGAAGCCGATCCTGGTGATCGGCATCTCCGTCAGCGTGCTGACGATCTCGTTCAGCGTGTGGTGGACGTTCCTGCGCTGATCACGGCACCACCGAGGCCCACGCCTCGAGGAGCGACGCGTCACCTGCGGTGTCGAGGCCGTCGTCGCCGATGGATCCACGGTTCCAGGCCCACGCGTAGAGCGCGCTGGCGGGACCGCGCACCGCGACATCACCCTTCGCGTGCTCGCGGATCGTGGTCGGCTCGCCATCGACGAACGTCGTGAGCCATTCACCGGATGCATCGGTGCAGTGCAGGTGGAACGACGCGGAGAGGGTCGGGTTCTTGACCTTCGACAGGATCGGCATCAGCACGGTGAGCAGCTCATCGATGCCGTCGACCGCCGACTCGGCATCGAACGGATCGATCGTCATATCCGCAGCCCGCTGCGCGTCCCATCGGTGGACCTCGATCTCGTGGGCCATGCGGCGATGCCAGAACGACGCAACGAGGTCGGTGCCGGTGAAGTTCCAGGCCGGAGCATCGGGGTCGGTCTCGGAGAGTGCGATGCACACCTCGGCCAGCGCAGTGTCGAACGCGTCGAACAGCGCCTCGTCGCGCGGCATCTTGGCGAAGTCATCGGCACCGGGTTCGGCCGTCGTGCCGCTGCGCACGCACAGCGCCGTGCGCTGCAGCACCTTGCCGGTGTGGCCGAGGAGACGACTGATCGTCCAACCCGGGCAGTTCTCGATCGGTGCGTCGAGGCCGGCGGTGCGAGCGGCGGCCGACAGGGCGGCGCCATTGATGCTGAGGGTGCGCAGATGATCCATGGCGACGTTCTACTCGCTCATCGCTCGCTGCGATCAGAAGGTGGGCCTCCAGGGCATGCCGCTGTCGCCGTCGACGCTGCGCGTGGCGAGCACCTGCTCGATCTGCACACCGCCGAGGCGGAAGTTCACCGCACATGCCGCCATGTAGAGGCGCCACACCCGGGCACGCCCCTCGCCGACGTCTGCCACCGCGGCATCCCAGTTGGCCTCGAGGTTTCGCACCCAGCGTTGCAGCGTCAGGTCGTAGTGCTCGCGCAGTGACTCGACGTGGCGCACCTCGAACCCGTTCTCCTGAAGCATCGAGACGACCACACCGACCTCATGCAGTTCGCCATCGGGGAACACATAGCGCTCGATGAGCGCGCTCTCGACCTTCGAGGTGTGATCCGAACCGATCGCGTTCGCCAATCGGCGGTAGAGCTGGCGCGACCGCCCGACGACGGTGTCGGGTTGCGGATAGCCCGGCCGACTGATCGCGTGGTTGAGCAAGCGACCCTTCGGTCGGAGGAGTGCGTGCAGATCGCGGATGTACTCCTCCATGCGTCTGCGTCCGACGTGTTCGAACATGCCGATCGAGCTGATCGCATCGAACGGTCCATCGTGCACGTCGCGGTAGTCCTGCACCCTGATCTCGACGCGGTCGGCCAGACCCGCTTCGGCGACGCGCTTGGTGGCGAGTTCGGCCTGTTCGGTCGAGAGCGTGACGCCGACGGCTTCGACCCCGTAGTGCTCGGCTGCGTGGAGCACGAGACTTCCCCAACCGCATCCGACATCGAGCAGTCGCATGCCCGGAGCGAGCCCGAGCTTGCGACAGACGAGATCGAGCTTGTTCCACTGCGCCTGTTCGAGGGAGATGTCCGGATCGGTCCACACGGCGCACGAGTAGACGAGCGAGGGCCCGAGCACGAGTCGATAGAAGTCGTTCGACACGTCGTAGTGGTACGAGATCGCGCTTCGATCGCGACCGCGCGTGTGCAGACCTCCGCTGAGTCGGATCTCCTCCGGGGGCGGCGGGGGAGAGCGGAACACACCGAGCCCCGTCTCACGGATGAGCTTCGCGAGCGCGATCGGATCGATCGTGGTGAGCCCGATGTCGAGCACCGCGCCGCTGGCGAGGATCTCGAGCAGGTCGCCCTCGATGTCGAGATCACCCGACACGTAGGCCCGCACGATGCCGAGTTCCCCGGGACGCGACAGGAATCGCGCCAGACCCTGTTTCGACACGATGCGGATCGTGGCGATGCAGTCGACGGGCGGCTCGAAACTGCTGCCGTCGTATGCCTCGATTCGTGCCGGCACCCGTCCGCCGAGCACTGCTCCCAGGAGTGGAGCGATCGCCATGGCCACCTCCTCGCGGCCCGACTCCCCCCGGGCCGATGGGGAGATCCTCCCGCCGGTCGAGCCCCGTGCGCAACGGGTCCGGAGGAAGTGCCGCTCCGAGGGGAGCAATTCGCTCTTGACAAAGTATCTTTGGTGAAAGTAACTTTGCCGCAGCGACCAGAGGAGCCAGCCATGACCCCGACCCAACGAGCCACCGCCAATGCCGACGTGACCCCGGCGGAGCACGAGCTCCCCAACATGATCTCGGTCGACGACCACGTCATGGAGCCGAAGGAGTTGTGGCAGCAGCAGTTGCCCGCATCGCTGCGTGAGCGTGGCCCGCGGGTCGTGCGCGAGAAGGTGAAGCTCGCGTTCAAGGGCGGCCACTACGGCTTCGAACGCAACGTCGACGACGGCGACTGGTGCGACGTGTGGCTGTTCGACGATCTCGTCACGCCGACCGGTCTGTTGCATGCGCCCGCTGGCATCCCACGCGAGGAGCAGCGCAATGTGCCCGCGGTCTACGAGGACTTCCGCGAGGGCACCTGGGATCAGACCGCACGTCTCGCCGACATGGATGCGAATCATGTCGACGCCGCCATCAACTACCCGAACATCTTCCCCCGCTTCGCCGGTCAGGGTTTCCTCGAGCGCGCCGACAAGGACCTCGCGCTCATGTGCCTGCGCATCTACAACGACTGGATGATCGACGACTGGTGCGGTGGTGCCGGACGCGGTCGTCTCATCCCGCTCACACTCGTTCCGCTGTGGGATCCCGAGCTCGCGGCCGAGGAGGTCCGTCGTTGCGCGGCCAAGGGCAGCTACGCGATCGCGTTCACCGAGAACCCGGCGAAGCTCGGACAGCCCTCGCTCTATTCGGGTGCGTGGGATCCGTTGTGGAGGGCGTGCGAGGAGACGGCGACCAGCGTGTCGATGCACATCGGTTCGTCGTCGTCGATGCCGACGACATCGGACGACGCGCCGCTCGCCACCTCGATGTCGATGTACGCGCAGAACGCGCAGGGTTCGCTGTGCGATTGGGTGTTCTCCGGTTCACTCGAGCGCTTCCCCGAACTCACCATCGCGTACGCCGAGAGTCAGGTCGGATGGATGCCGTTCCAGCTCGAGCGCATGGACGCCGTATGGCGCGACGGTCGAGGTGACGTCGACCATGTGCGAACGGCGCCGAGCGAGCAGGTGCGCGGTCGGGTCTACGGCTGTGTGTTCGACGACTTGCAGGGTCTCATCAACCGTGACGCGATCGGCACCGACCACATCCTGTGGGAGACCGACTACCCGCACAGCGACGGAACGTTCCCCCATTCGCGCAAGATCGCGCGCGAACTGTTCGCCGCCGCCGGCATGAACGCCGAGGAATGCCGCATGGTGTTGCGCACCAACGCGATCCGGGCCTACGGGCTCGAGCGCTTCGGCGTCACCGCCTGATGCCGACGTTCGACGATCCGGCGATCGCCGGCACCGATGGTCTGTTGGGTCGCGTCGTGCGACTCAACGTCGCCGTCGACCGCGTGCTCACCGAGATCACGGGCCGCTCGGGGATCTCGGTGGCCGACTATCTCGTGCTCGGCGTCGTGCGTCGATCACCCGGCCGTCGGAGCGCCCCGTCGGTGATCTGCGAGGTGCTCGGTCGTACATCGGGCGGCATGTCGCTCACCCTGGATCGCCTCGAACGGGCGGGTCTCGTGCGCCGTCTTCCCGATGCCGACGATCGTCGCAGGGTCGTCGTCGAGGCCACCCCCGCCGGGGTCGAGTTGGCCAAACGGGTCAACGCCGATCTCCACGAGTGGGAGGACAGTCTCGGTGCCTCCGACGGCGAGCGGGACTCGCTGGCGAGCGCGCTCGGGCGACTCACGACGCTCATCGACGGGGTCGATGCGGCGGTCGTCCCCGAGGTCGCCTGACCGGCCGTCGCATTTCTGCGGCCGCTCCCGTCCTGCTAGGAAAGGGCCCTCGTGCGCCCGGCGCACGTGATCTCGTACCCGTCCACGACAAGGAACACACCATGGGCATGCTCGACGGCAAGGTCGCCATCGTCACCGGTTCGGGTCACGGCATCGGCCGAGGTCACGCGATGGAACTGCCCAAGCACGGCGCCAAGATCGTCGTCAACGATCTCGGCGGCAGCGTCACCGGCGAGGGCTCGGGCCGCGCCGCCGACGAGACCGTCGCACTGATCGAGGAGCGCGGCGGCGTCGCCGTGCCCAACTACGGCAACGTCACCGACCACGAGGCCTGTGGCGCGATGGTGCAGCAGGCCATCGACACCTTCGGTGGGCTCGACATCGTCGTCAACAATGCCGGCATCGTGCGCGACGCCGCGATCTGGAACATGTCGGTCGACGACTTCGACGCCGTGCTCGGTGTGCATCTCCGTGGCACCTGGTCGACGAGCCACTTCGCTGCCAAGTACTTCCGCGAGCAGGCCAAGGCCGGTTCGCCCCGCGCCGGACGCATCATCAACACCACTTCGGGCGCCGGTCTCGGTGGCAACTTCGGTCAGTCGAACTACGCAACGGCGAAGATGGCCATCGCTGGTCTCACGCTGACCCTCGCCCTCGAGCTCGCCTCGATCGGCACCACGGTCAACTGCATCGGCCCCGCCGGCCTCACGCGCATCACCGCCACCATGCCCGGTGCCGGCGAGGCGTTCGAGCCCGACGCGATCGCCGAGGACGACTTCCACCCGATGGATCCCGCCAACTCGTCGCCGCTCGTCGCGTGGCTCGCCAGCGACGAGGCCGCCTACGTCAACGGCCAGGTCATCCGTTCGCTCTACGACAAGATCATCTGGATGCAGGGCTGGCGCGAGAAGGTCACCATCGAGAGCGGCAACAAGAAGTGGGATGCCACCAAGCTCGGCCCGCGCATGGCCGCCGAGGTGTTCCAGATCGCTCCGACGGGCATCAAGTTCCTGCAGGCCTGAGCTGGGTCGGAGACCCAACGAACGA
>CAYVUO010000026.1:0-378 GCA_964454715.1 uncultured Bifidobacterium sp.
CCGGACGTCACGGGTGAGTCGAGACCGGACATCCCGGCCCGCACCGTGCCCGTGACACGCAGGGTGACGGGCACCGAGGCCGTGTCGGCGGCGACGACGGCATACCCGTCGACCGCGGTGTTGGCGAACGGCGGCACCGTCTCGTTCGAGACGATCGGTTCGGCAGTGACGCAACCGCGCGACTCGGCGAGCGCCCGCACCACGGGCCGCGCCGGCTCGCAACCCGACAGCACGAACTCTCGGGCCTCGGTCAACGGGATCATCGAAGGTTGTCGTCGACGAACTCGACCAGGAACTTGCGGAACTCGGGGCCGAGATCGTCGCGGCTCGCCGCGAGTTCGACGGTGGCGCGCAGGTAGTCGAGCTTGTTGCCGATGT
>CAYVUO010000026.1:388-6272 GCA_964454715.1 uncultured Bifidobacterium sp.
CACCGACCGGTCACCCATCAGCATCGCGATCGCGTCGGTGAGCTGTATCTCCCCGCCCACTCCGGGCTGCACCCGATCGAGCACGTCGAAGATCTCGGGTGTGAACACATAACGGCCCATCACCGCGAGGTTCGAGGGCGCATCAGCAGCCGCCGGCTTCTCGACGATGCCGCGCAGGGTGACGAGATGACCATCGCGAGCAACGGGATCGACACAGCCGTACGAGGAGATCTCCTCGGGCGAGACCTCCGACAGCGCGACTACCGCGTCGCCGCTCGCCTCGTGCACCGAGATCATGTCGGTGAGCACCGTCGACCGGTCATCCATGATGTCGTCGCCGAGCATCACCACGAACGAGTTGTCGCCGACATGCTTGCGTGCGACCGACACCGCGTGTCCGAGTCCGAGTGGTTCGCCCTGACGCACGAAGTGGATCTCGGCCATCTCCGCGAGGGAGCGCACCGATGCCAGGTCGGAGTCCTTGCCCCGCGCCGCCAGGAACGACTCGAGTTCGACATTGCGATCGAAGTGATCCTCGAGCGAACGCTTGCCACGACCGCTGATGATGAGGATGTCGTCGATCCCGGCCCGCACGGCCTCCTCGACCACGTACTGGATGGCCGGTTTGTCGACGACCGGCAGCATCTCCTTGGGCTGCGCCTTCGTCGCAGGCAGGAAGCGGGTGCCGAGACCGGCGGCGGGGATGACGGCTTTGGTGACGGGCACTCGGACTCCTTGCTCGACCCGCATGGTAGGGGGCGGGGTCGGGACCCCTCCGCTTGGGGCGGGGCCCGGGGCCACCGGTACACTGGCACTCGACCCCCGAGAGTGCCAGCACCCGGAGCCCCCGATGCCGACCTACGACTACCGATGCACCGACTGCGGCCACGAGTTCGAGGCCCAGCAGGCCTTCACCGATGACCCGCTCACCGAGTGCCCCGAGTGCCACGGCACGGTGAAGAAGCGGTTCAACTCGGTCGGGATCTCGTTCAAGGGCAGCGGCTTCTACAAGAACGACAGCCGTGGCTCGTCGTCGAGTTCATCCTCGGGCGCGTCATCGACGGTTTCGTCGTCGACCTCGGAGTCGTCGTCGACCCCGGCCCCTTCGGCTCCGGCCCCGTCGAGTTCGTCGGCCGACTGATCCCGTCGGCCCTGTCGGGGCAATGGCCGACGCCCCTAGCGTGCGCGGCCCATGCGGCACGCAGACACCACCACGGCCACTGCGATGGCCCGTGCGACCCAGGCCCTCGACTGGGCGAAGCGACGACGTTGGCTGCTCACCGGCCTGGTCGCGCTCGCGTGCGCATGGTTGGTGTCGGCCCGCGTGGGATCGGCCGATCGGGCGCGCCATGCGTGGGGCACTTCGCGCAGTGTCGCCATCGCCAGCCATGACCTCGTGCCGGGCATGGTCGTGACCGAGGGCGACGTGACGATCGAATCGCGCCCCATCGCAGTCCTGCCCGACGACGCCCTCGACTCGCCGATGGGGCGCGTCGTGGTCGACTCGATCGCCGCAGGTGAGGCGGTGCTCGATCGACGCCTGATCGGAGGCCAACGACGAATGCCCGGCGCGCTGGCCGACGGTTCGGTGTTCGCAGTTCCCATCGACCGTTCCGCACCTGCTCTGAGCGTCGGTGATCGCGTCGATGTGTGGGCGCAGACCTCGTCGCGATCGACGAGTGCGACGAGTGCGACGCGGGCGGCACGACGAGCGCGCGTGATCGCAGTCGCCGACCGCATGATCTCGATCTCGGTCTCGACGGCCGATGCCGACACCACGGCACGGGCGATCCTCGACGGATCGGTGATCATCGCCCTCTCCCCCGTCGACGAGTGACGCGTCCTTCACGCGTCGCCCACCGTCGATGCCCCGACCGAGCGCAACCGCGCCGGTAGGGTCGCCACGTGCTGTCACCCTCTCGCCGCCGGCTCGGCACCGGCGCCGCACTCCTCGCCCTGCTCATCGCAGTGCTCGTCGTGCCGTTGCTCACTGCGAACAACCGTGCGGGTGCCGGTTCGACCACGCTCACGGCCGAGGAACGGACGCAGGCCCGTGACGAGATGAACCCGGCCAAGGCGATCGTGCTCGGCGCGGTCGAGGGCATCACCGAGTTCCTGCCCATCAGTTCGACGGGCCACCTCGTCGTCACCCAGCGTCTGCTCGGCATCGGCGACACGTCGGCCACGAAGGACGCCGCCGATGACTACGCCATCGCCATCCAGTTCGGCGCCATCCTCGCCGTGCTGTTCCTCTATCAGCGCCGCATCCGCTCGATCATCATGGGTGCCATCGGCCGCGATTCCGACGGTCGGCACCTCCTCATCTCGTTGATCCTCGCCTTCATCCCGGCCGCAGTGATCGGGCTGGTGTTCGAGAAGCCGATCAAGAGCAATCTGCTCTCGGTCGGGCCCGTCGTGTTCGCATGGATCGTCGGCGGTGTCGTCCTCATCGCCATCGCACCGCGCATCAGGACTCGCTCGGGCGGTGAGGCCATCACCCGCATCACTCCGAAGCACGCGCTCATCATCGGCGTCGCCCAGGCGTTGGCGATGTGGCCGGGCACGAGTCGGAGCCTCGTGACGATCCTCGCTGCGCTCGCAGTGGGCATGACGCTGTCGGCTGCGGTCGAGTTCAGCTTCCTGCTCGGTCTCCTCACCCTCGGCGCCGCCACGGCCTACGAGGGATTGAAGAACGGTCAGACGATGATCGATGCCTATGGCGTGTTCACTCCCCTGCTCGGCATGGTCGTGGCGTTCGTCTTCGCCGTGCTGTCGATCAGGTTCATGGTGACGTGGCTGCGCACGCGCAGCCTCGCCGTGTTCGGCTGGGAACGCATCGTCGTCGCTGCGATCTCGATCGCGCTGCTGATCACCGGCACGATCTGACGCAGCGCGATCAGGTACCGCTGACCGTCATCCCGTCGATCACCACGGTGGGACAACCGGTGCCACCGGGCAACCATTCGATGTCAGCACCGATGGCGACGAGGTCGGTGAGCATCCGCTGGATCGTGGACGCCATCGTGATCTCGCGCACCGGCTCGGCCAGCGCACCATCACGCACCATGAGGCCCTCGACCCCGACCGACAGATCACCGCTCACCGCGTTGACGCCGGAATGCAGGCCGGTGATCGACTGCACATACAGCCCGGTGCCCACCGACGCCAGCAACTCGTCGTGCGACCCGGAGCCGGGCGACACAGCGAGAGCCTGCACTCCCACCCCGGGCGTCGATGACACGCCGCGCACGGCGGAACCCGTGCTGGCGCGGCCGGCACGGCGTCCGGTCTCGGAGTCGTAGAGGAAGCCCTGCAACACACCGTCGACGATGAGCGGGTTGCGACGACACGCAAGACCCTCGCCGTCGAACGCGTCAGCGGCGAACGAGCGATGATCGGTGGGATCGTCGACGAGTGTGAGCCCGGGCGCGGCGATGGGTTCACCGACACGATCGGCGAACGGCGAACGGCCCTTGAGCACGCGCTCACCGCTCAACATGCCGCCGACCAGACCGAACACGGTCGCCGCCAGCCGCGGTTCGAGCACGACGGCCAGACGTTGCGAGGGAATGGGGCGAGCGCCGAACAGTCGGGTCGCCCGGAGCACGGCGTCGTCGCAGGCCTCGTCGAGATCGAGTTCATCGGGAGAGAAGCCGCTCGTGGAACCCGAACCCGTGTAGGTCTCGTCGCCATCGGAGGCGAGAGCCAGTGCGCTGAGCGAACACCATGCGCCACGACCTGCGCCGGCGATGCCGGTCGACGATGCGACGGCGAACCGACCGATCGAATCGCCGAACGCCACGACGCGCACACCGGTGATGCGGGGGTCGCCGGCCCGCACCATGCGCTCGAGCTCCAGGGCCAGTTCGATCTTGCGATCGGACGGAAGCGCTGCGACCGCGGGGTCGAAACCATCGAAGGGCACCGGCTCCACGCCGTCGGGCTCGGCCAGACCCACGAACTCGTCGGGCTCGGCGAAACCAGCGTTGTCGCGCGCATCGGCGAGAACGTCATCGAGCACATCGTCGTCGAGCGTGCCGGCGTACGCGAACCCCTGACGATGATCGCGGATGACCCTGATGCCGATGCCCGCCGACGCTGCAGACGTGAACGATTCGACCTCGCCTCCGTGCACGCGGACCGTGGTGTAGTTGGAACGTGCGACGAATGCCTCGACGTGCTCACCGGCGTGCGCACGCTGCGCCACTCGGCGGGCGAGGTCTAGGAGTGCCGCCGATTCGTCGTCGGGCGGATCGAACGCGCTCACGAGCCGGAGATGGTGACGTCGTCGATCACGAGCGAGACACCCGCTGCATCCATTGGGAGGAAGGTGAGATCACTGCCCACGGCTCGCACGTCGCGCGGCATCTTCTGCAACGTCGACGCGATGGTGAACTCGCGCACCGGCTCGGCCAACTCGCCGTCGCGGATGCGCAGGCCCTCGGCCCCGGTCGAGAAGTCGCCGCTCACCGGATTCACACCGGAGTGCAGGCCGCTGACCTCCTGCACGAGCACTCCGTCGGACACGCCGGCGATGAGCGCGAGCGGGTCGACATCTCCCGGCACGGGCACGAGCGAGAGACATCCCACCGAAGGTGTGGAACGGAACCCGCGCACCGCATTGCCCGTGCTGACCGTGCCGGCACGGCGCGCCGTGTAGGCGTTGTGCACGAACGAACGGAGGACGCCGTTCTCGACGAGAACGTTGCGTCGAGCTGCGAGACCCTCGCCGTCGGCGTCGGTGGCGGCGATGGAGCGCACGTCGGTCGGATCGTCGACGATCGTCAACAGCGTCGACGCCACCGATTCACCCATGCGATCGGCGAAGGGCGAGCGACCCTTCAGCACGACATCGCCGCCGAGCGTGTGGCCGATGATTCCGAGCAACTGCGCAGTGACCCAGGGATCGAGCACGACCGTCAGGCGAGCACTGGCGGGTTGGGCTGCACCGAGCATCCGGGTGGCCCGCTGCGCCGATTCGAGTGCTGCAGCTCCGACGTCGAGATCGCCGGGATCGCGCCCGACGGAGAATCCGAAACCGGTCTGCAGATCATCGCCCTCGGCCGCCATCACATAGGCCGACACGTAACAGGTCGACTCACGACCGAACGATCGGATACCGGTGGTCGTGGCGACGGCGGCGCTGGCGATGCTGTCGGCGTACTCGGCCGACTCGATGCCGACGATGCGTGGATCGGCGGCGAGCACCGCACGCTCGAGTTCGAGTGCCAGTTCGACCTTCCGATCCATCGACGTGGCCGTCATGGCGTCGCGGAACAGATCGAGATCCGGCAATGCGACACCATCGGGCTCGGCCAGACCGACGAATTCGTCGTGGGTGGCGAAGGCAACGTTGTCACGAGCGTCGGCGAGCGTCTCGGCGATGACACCGGCATCGAGCGATCCGGCGTAGGCGAAGCCCTGCCGGCCGTCGACGATGACGCGGATGCCGACACCCTGGGACTGCGCCGACGACAACGATTCGATCGCACCCTCGTAGGCGCGGATCTCGGTATCGACACCCCGAACGACCACAGCCTCGACCTGTTCGCCCGGACGGGCCATCGCCACCACCGAATCGGCGATGGCGAGCAGATCGGAGGTCATGCCGCCGTGCCACCGATCGTGAGCGACGAGACGCGCAGCGTGGGAACGCCGTCGCCGACGGGCACGCCCTGGCCGTCCTTGCCGCATGTGCCGGGAGGGCCCATGGCGAAGTCGTCACCGAGCGCATCGATGCGGCCGAGAACCTCCGGGCCATTGCCGATGAGGTTGCCCTCGCGCAGCGGTTCGGTCACCTTGCCGTCCTCGATCAAGTAGGCCTCGGTCATGCCGAACACGAAGTCGCCGGTCGCGGTGTTGACCTGGCCGCCACCGAGGTGCT
>CAYVUO010000026.1:6282-9539 GCA_964454715.1 uncultured Bifidobacterium sp.
CTCGGGGTGTCCGCCACAATGTCCTCGGCCGACGCCGTGCCGCCAACCAGGTAGGTGTTGGTCATGCGCACCATCGGCAGGTGCTGGTAGCTCTGACGGCGTCCGTTGCCGGAGCTGGCACGACCCTCCTTGCGTGCCCGCAGGTGATCCCACATGTAGTCGGTGAGATAGCCGTCCTCGATGAGCACGTTGCGCTGGGCGGGCGCACCCTCGTCGTCGATGGCGATGTTGCCCCACTCACGCGCCATCGTGCCGTCGTCGACCACGGTGACTCCGGCGCTCGCAACGCGCTGCCCAACACGGTCGCGGAACACCGAGGCGCCCTTCGCGACGAGGTCGGCCTCGAGACCGTGACCGCAGGCCTCATGGAACAACACGCCACCGCCACCGCTCCCGATGACGACCGGCATCTGTCCGCTCGGCGCCGGACGAGCGGCGAGCTTGGTGAGAGCGCGGTTCGCGGCAGTGGCTGCGAGTTCGTCGATGTCGTACATGTCGAACAGTTCGAAGCCGACGGTGTGACCGACGCTCTCGCGACCGGTCTGCATGCCGGTGTCGCCGGTGGCGACGCATGCGACGGCGAAGAAGGTGCGCACGGTGTCGTCCTCGACGAACACACCGTCGCTGTTGGCGACGAGGATGCGACGTCGGTTGTCGCCGTAGTTCACCGACACCTGCGTGATGGCACCACCGACGCTGCGCGCCCGCTCGTCGGCACGCTGCAGCAGTTCGACCTTGCTGGCCTTGGGGATGTCGCCGGGCATCTGCTCGATTTCGTACCCGCGTGATGCCGACCGCCACCGTGCGCACACCACCACCACCGCCACGTGCGGCTGCAGCCGCAGCCTCGGCAGCTGCCCGCAGGCCCTCCTCGCTGAGATCGGCGGTATGGGCGAATCCGGTGGTCTCCCCGGCGACGACCCGGACGCCTGCGCCGCGATCGCGGCCGGATGTGAGTTCCTCCACCCGACCGTCGTCGAACGCGGCCGAGGACGAACGGCGATCCTCGACGAACACCTCGGCGAACTCGCCGCCGGTGCGAAGGCCAGTGGCGAGCGTGCGCTCGAGCACGGACGGGTCGATCATCGGACCTTCGGACACGCGGACAACCTCCAGGGAGTGCCGGACTGGCTGCGCAGCGTACCGGTGGGTCGAGCATTCGTAGACTCCTGCGATGGCCGAAGGCGACTCCCCCGCGCCGGATCGACATCCGTCGTGGCACGACCCCGATCTCCCGGGACTCGATGGCCTCGTCTCCGAACCCCTCGGCGCACTGGTCGATGCAGCCGAGACGGGTGCCGCTCGCCCCGAGCGCCGTCGCCGGTGGGTGCTCCCACTGCGGATCGGCGCCAGCCTGGCGATGCTCGCCATCATCTGGTGGCGCTTCCCCCACCTGTCGTGGTCGAACGTGCTTCCCGACTGGGACCGTGACTCGATCGGATGGATGGCCGGCGCGCTCGCGCTCACGTTCGCGGCGATCGTGTTGTCGGCCGTGAGGTGGCAACAGACACTGCTCGCCCTCGACCTGCGTTCACGTCTGCGTCCACTCGTGAACCTCGAGTTCGCGGGGCAGTTCGTCTCCAACGTGCTGCCGAGCACGATCGGCGGGGATGTGCTGCGGGTGTCGCGCCTGTCGCGCAGCAATGGGGATTCTGCGCGCACGTTCGCTTCGGTCGTCCTCGAACGTCTCACCGGGTGGCTGGTGCTCCCGCTCATCACCTTCTTCGGGCTCGTCGTGAATCCCGACCTGCGCGGCCTCGGACGATCGTCATCGATCGCGTTCCTCATCGCGCTCGGCACGCTCACCGCCCTCATCGTCCTGTTGGTCGCGGCGAGCCACCCCCGGGTCGGCGGTCGCTTCGGTTCGAGCGAGGGTTGGCAGCGGTTCATCGAGGCCGTGCACCAAGGAGTCGACGGACTTCGCCATGATCCGGTGCGGGCGCTCGGTGTCATCGGTGCCGGGTTGATCTACCAGATCACACTCTGCGTTGCGGCGCTGATGGTGGCCGCATCACTCGGATTCGGGTGGCTCGGCATCACCGCGTTGCTCGCATTCTTCCCGGCCGTACTCATCGCCCAGGTGCTCCCGATCGGCATCGCGGGACTCGGAGTGCGTGAGGGCGCGTTCGTGCTGTTCCTCACCCCACTCGGCGTTCCAGCCGAACAAGCCGTCGCTCTCGGACTCGTCCTCTACGCACTCAACGTCATCGTCAGCCTCGCCGGAGCACCATCGTTCGCCGTCGGTGGGCGACGTCGCTCGGCTGTCGCATGACTGCTGCGACCGACACGTCGACACCGAGGGACACCCATCGCATCAGATGGCCGGTCGAGGTTGCGATCATCGTCGGCTACTACCTCGTCTATTCACTCGTCAGGAACCGGTTCGGCTCGGCATCGGTGGGCAACGAGCATGCGTTCCACAATGCACTGCGCATCATCGACATCGAGAGGGCGCTGCACGTGTTCAACGAGGCGACGGTGCAGTCGTGGTTCCTCGGTTCGCACTGGTTCATGCGTTCGCTCAACATCTTCTACGGCTCGCTCCACTTCATCGTGACCGCAGCGGCACTCATCTGGCTCGGAGTTCGCCACGCCGCGGACTACCGCCGTGGGCGCGACGCGATCCTCATCACGACGACCATCGCGCTCGTGGGGTTCGCATTGTTCCCGCTCATGCCTCCGCGACTGCTGTGCGACTGCCCCTACGGTGCGGGCCCATTGCTCTCGGGGCACGATCTGCCCACATTCGTCGACACGTTGCTGCGAGATGGCGGGCTCTGGTCGTTCAGCAATTCGACCGTGCAATCGCTGTCGAACCAATACGCGGCGATGCCGAGCCTGCATGTGGCGTGGGCGGTGTGGTGTGCACTGGTGCTCGTGCCGCGGGTGCGCCACCGCTGGACGAGGGTGCTCGCCGTCCTCTACCCGGTCCTCACCACACTGGCGGTCGTGGTGACGGGAAACCACTGGTGGCTCGATGCCGTGGCCGGTCTGGCGCTGGCCCTCGCAGGCTGGTGGCTGGGCGATCGGACTGCGGCGCTGATACTCCGACGGCGGGACCGCGGCGGTAGCGTGGCGTCTGCATGATCCTGGAGAAGATCACCTCGCCGGCCGATCTCGAGGCCCTCACCCCCGACCAGTTGCGCACACTGGCGGCCGAGATGCGCGACGTCATCATCACCTCGGTCAACGAGCACGGCGGACATCTCGGATCCAACCTCGGCGCCGTCGAACTCACCATCGCGCTGCATCGCGTG
>CAYVUO010000026.1:9549-10117 GCA_964454715.1 uncultured Bifidobacterium sp.
TCGACTCCCCCCACGACATGATCCTGTGGGACACGGGCCACCAGACGTACCCCCACAAGTTGCTCACGGGTCGTCTCTCGGGCTTCGCCCGATTGCGCCAGGCCGACGGAATCTCGGGCTACCCCTCGCGCACCGAGTCGGAGCACGACATCATCGAGAACTCACATGCGTCGACCGTGCTGTCGTGGGCCCACGGACTCTCGATCGCCAATGAGGCGAAGGGCGAGAGCGATCGCCGCATCGTCGCCGTGATCGGCGACGGATCGATGACCGGCGGCATGGCGTTCGAGGGCCTCAACAACCTCGGGCACTCCGGCCGCGACGTCATCATCGTGCTCAACGACAACGGCCGCTCGTACGCACCGACGGTGTCGAAGCTGGGCGAGAGCCTCGTGAAGATCCGCAACAACCCCGTCTACATGAAGCGTCAGGCCAAGCTCGAGAAGTTGTTGGCCGACCTCCCCGTCGTCGGCCCCATCGCCGAACGCGGTCTCGACGCCACCAAGGCCGCCATCCGCGAGATCTGGGAACCGACCGCGTTCTTCGAAGCACTCGGTGTCCGCTACGC
>CAYVUO010000026.1:10127-17292 GCA_964454715.1 uncultured Bifidobacterium sp.
GGCGGCACTGCGCAACGCCGACGCGATGCGCGGAGGCCCCCAGGTCATCCACGTGCTCACCCAGAAGGGTCGTGGCTACGGCCCCGCCGAGAACGATCCGATCAAGCGCCTCCACGACACCTCCGAGTCGAAGCCCGGTTCGTTCACCGCCGCGTTCACCGACGCGCTCATCGCCGAAGGGGAGCAGCGGCCGGAGTTGGTCGCGATCACCGCTGCCATGCCCGACTCCACCGGGCTCCTGGCGTTCGGCAATCGGTTCCCCGGTCGCATGTTCGACGTCGGCATCGCCGAACAGCACGCCGTCACCGCAGCGGCCGGCATGGCAATGGGTGGGCTGCGGCCGGTCGTCGCGGTGTACTCCACGTTCCTCACCCGGGCCATCGATCAGGTGAACCTCGACGTCGGCCTCCACGGTCAGCCCGTGGTGTTCTGCCTCGACCGCGCCGGCATCACCGGTGACGACGGCCCCAGCCATCACGGTGTGCTCGACATGGTGCTGCTCACCAAGGTGCCCAACATGACCGTGCTCGCCCCGTCGTCGTATCAGGAGATCGCACAGATGCTCCACGACGCGCTCGAGATCACCGACGGACCGGTCGCCATCAGGTGGGCGAAGACCGCAGCCCGTCAGGCGACGCCCGACGAGGTCGGTTCGGGTCTGTCAGCTCGCCGTGCCCGCGAGGGATCGGGCAACGAGCTCTGCATCATCAGCGTCGGCAAGATGCTCGACGCGGCCGAGGCCGCCGCCGACCTGCTGGCCGCCGAGGGCATCTCGGCCACCGTGTGGGACGCCCGCTGCGTCAAGCCGCTCGACCCCGACATGATCACCGATGCTGCTCGCCACGGCGTTGTGATCACCGTCGAGGACGGTCTGCGCGAGGGCGGCATCGGTGCGATGGTGGCCGAGCTCGTGACCGAACATGACACCGGTTCACGCGTGCGCGTGCTCGGCGTGCCCGTCGCCTACGTGCCACATGGCAAGCCCGATGCCATCCTCTCCGAGCTCGGGCTCGATGCCGCCGGCATCACCGCTGCGGCGCTGGCCACCCTGCGCAGCGACACCTCAGCGCTGTTCTGACCAGCGCCACCGAGTCCGAACGCTCAGCGACCGAAACCGTAGAGACGCATCGCGTTGCCGGCGAGCACCGCGTGACGATCCTCCGTCGACATGCCCGACATCGACGACTGGATGACCTTCCATGAATGGGGCCAATCCGCGCTGATGTGTGGATAGTCACTCGACCACATCACCCGTTGCGCACCCACATCGACCAGATTGCGAAGTCCGAACGTGTCGGTCATGTAGCCGAAGTGGAAGTGGCGAGAGATGTACTCGCTCGGCAGCATCTGAAGACCGAAGCGACTCACGGGATCGAGACGCAAGTAGTTGTTGTCGATCTGTTCCTTCACATACGGGACCCAACCGAAGTCGGTCTCGGCGAACACGACGTCGAGTTCGGGGAAGCGATCGAACACTCCGTCGAAGATCATCTGGATCATGCGGTTGGGAGCGTCGAAGAAGCGTCCGTAACCGGGAAGCTTCGCCTTGTGCGCCGCGGGCATCGACTGCGTCATCGCGACGTGGATGTTGAGTGACAGGCCCCGCTCACAGAGCGCAGCGAACACCTTGTCGTCCTCGGGCTCCAACGACAGGCCGCCATGGGGCCAGGCCAACATCATGGCGCCGCGCACTCCAGGGCGTCCGGCGACGCGGTCGATCTCGGCCAGGGCCTCCTCGACACCACGGTTCGGCACCCAGAGCATGACCCCGAAGCGGTCGGGCGCGTACGCCGCGAACTCCGAGATCCAGTCGTTGTAGGCCCGCACCATCGCATGATGGAAGTCGGCGTCACGGTTGGCGGCGATGGCGGACGAGAGGCGCGGCGTCGGATAGAGCACCTCGGCGTCGACACCGTCCTGATCCATCTCCTCGATCCGGGCTGCGGGATCCCAGCCGCCGCGTCGCATGTCGTCGAAGCGCATCCAGCCCTTCATCTCCGACGGTTCGAGGCCGGCGCACGCGTTCATGCCGAAGTTGATGGGATCGTCGACGCCCTCGATCACCCAGGCGTCACCCTCCTCGAACGCCTCGATGCGCGGCGCACGATCCCGCATGGCGGCAGGTACCCGTGCGGTCCAGAGGTCGCCCGGTTCGTTGAAGTGGCCGTCGGCCGAGATCAGTCGATAGCGGCGGGCACCGGTGGCGTGGTCGTTCATGTCTCCCCCTCGACGGCATCCCCCGAAGCCGCGTGGGAGAGTCTAGGGGTCACCCGGAGGGTGACCGGAGGGGACGGATGGACGACGACATCAGGACACCGGCGCAGTTGTTCGATCTCACGGGTCGTGTTGCGCTCGTGACGGGCGCATCCTCAGGCATCGGACGCCGCATGGCGCTCGTGCTCGCCGCCGCTGGTGCCACCGTCGCCGTCACGGCCCGACGGGCCGAGCTCCTCGACGAACTCGCCGCGAGCACCTCCGGCATCGCCGCCTTCCCTGCCGATCTCACCGACGATGAAGCCCGGGTCGCACTCGTGGCCGCCGTGACCGATCGACTGGGACCGGTCGACATCCTCGTCAACAACGCCGGTGCAGCGAACGACCGCTCGATCGAGGACGAATCGCGCGATGACTTCCGTTCGATCATCGAACTGAACCTCGTGGCCGCCTGGCACCTCACCAAGCTCGTCGGGGTCTCGATGGTCGAACGCCGCTGTGGTTCGGTCATCAACATCGCATCGATCATGGGTGTGGTCGGCTCCACGCCCGCGAAGAACGCGTCGTACACCGCGGCCAAGGGCGGCCTGGTGAACCTCACTCGTGAGACCGCGCTGCAGTGGGCCCGCAAGGGGGTTCGGGTGAACGCGATCTGTCCGGGGTGGTTCGACACCGAGATGACCGTGGGACTCACCACGACCGACCGAGGCACGGCGTTCATCACCGACACCACTCCGATGAATCGAATCGGATCCGTCGACGAACTCGACGGTGCGCTGCTCCTCCTGGCCAGCGACGCCGGCAGTTACATGACCGGTTCTCTCGTCATGGTCGACGGCGGGTGGACGGCACGATGACCTCGACCCTCGCCATCTCGATCACGCCGTTCGGACAGGATGGTGCCATCGACGAGGGTGCATTGCGCGAGCACCTGACGCGACTCGCCGACGCCGGTGTCGGCGCGTACCTCGGCGGTGGTGGCAGCGGTGAGGGCTTCACCCTCTCGACCCACGAGGCACGTCGAGTGCTCGAAGTCGGTGTCGAGGCGCTCAAGGGGCACGTACCGGTGCGGGCGATGGGCATCGAGCCGCGCACCGCCGACGAGATGAGCGCATACCTCGCCATGGCCTCCGATGTCGGTGTCGACGCCGCGCAGGTGTACTCGCTCGACCCCGGTCACGGACACCGACCCACACCCGCCGAGGTGGAGCGCTACCTGCGCACCGTGCTCGGTTCGACGACGCTGCCGTGCATCGTGTCGTCACACATGTCGGTGGGCTATCGGATCCGACCGATGCTCCTCGCCGAACTCGCGCCGACCCATCCACACCTGATTGGCGTGAACTGCAGTCATCCCGATCTCGGTCCACTCATCGCACTGCTCGATGCGGTCGGTGATCGGCTCGAGGTCCACGTGGGCGGCCCCAACCAGGGTCTCACCGCGTTGTCGCTCGGTGCCGACGGGTTCGTCTCGTCGGAGGCGAACCTCGCTCCGCGCACGTGCGCAGCCGTCGTCGACGGGTTCGCAGCCGGCGATCTGCGCACCTGTGCCGACGCATTCGGCGACCTCGTCCGACTCTCGACGCTGCTCTACGGCCTCGGAGGCATCCGCGTCACCAAGGGCGTGCTCCGACGACTCGGACTCCCCGGCGGATTCGTGCGCCCACCCCAACTCGATGCCGACGACGAGGCCATCGACCGCGTCATGGCGTTCCTGGCCACCACCTCGATCTCCGAGCGCGAGGGCTGGTGAGGTTCAGCGGTCGCGGCGCTCGCCGGCGCTGACACCGCCATCACAGACGAACTCCGAACCCGTTGAGTAGCTGCTCTCGTCGGAGGCGAGGAACAGCGCCATGTTGGCGATCTCGTGAGCACGGGCGATGCGTGGCACCGGTTGGGCGGCGAAGTAGCGATCGACCTGCTCGGGAGGCGTATCGCCGAGGAGTCGGGTGGCCACCGCGCCGGGATGGATCGAATTCACACGGATGCCGAAGGCCCCGAGTTCGAGAGCGGCAGCCTTTGTCATGCCCCGAACGGCGAACTTGCTGGCGGTGTAGGCGAGGAGGCCCGTCGCCCCTTGCAGGCCCCTGATCGACGACGTGTTGATGATCGAACCCGAACCGGTGACCTTCATGGCACGGGCCATCGCCCGCATGCCGAGGAACGTTCCGACCTGATTGATGCGGATCACGCGTTCGTAGTCAGCGAGCGTCGTCTCGTCGAGGGTGGCGTGCAGGACGATGCCGCCATTGTTGACCCCGATGTCGAGGCGACCGAACTCGGCCATGACGAACGCGATCGCGTCATCCCACTGCGATTCCTCGGCGACGTCGAGGTGCACGAATCGCGCGGCGTCGCCGAGCTCCGCCGCCACCGCGCTCCCCCGCTCATCGTCGATGTCGGCGATGACGACCTTCGCGCCCTCCTCGACGAAACGACGGACCATCGCCTCACCGAGTCCATTGGCACCGCCCGTCACGATGGCGACCCGGCCTTCGAGCCGACCCGTCACGTTCCGCCTCCGTGCAGTTCGGCCGATCGACGCGCTGCATCGGCGCGGAGGTCACCCTTGGCCACCTTCGATCCCGACGACCGTGGCAGTTCATCGAGCACGACGAGCTGCTCGGGCCACCACTCGCGCGACACGCCGCGCCCCCGCAGGTGGGCCACGAGATCCTCGAGCGTCACGGTCGTGTCGGGTCTCAATTCGACATAGGCACACACGCGCTCACCGAAGACCGGATCGGGGAACGGCACCGCCGCCACCATCGCGACCGAAGGATGGGTGGCCAACTCGGCCTCGACGGCAGGTGCACTGATGTTCTTGCCGCCACGGATGATGAAGTCGGACGTGCGACCGATGACGGTGAGGACGCCCCGCTCGTCGATCTCGACGATGTCGCCCATGAGCATCCAGCCATCGCTCGTGAACAGTTTGCGATTGGCCTCCTCGTCACCCCAGTAACCGAGGGCGGTGGCCGGGCCCCTACAGCCGGGCACACCTCGCCGCACTCCGTCGGCCACGGGCTCGCCGCTCTCGGCATCGAACAATCGCACCTGCATGTCGGCGATCACGTGGCCGGCCGTGCGCAACCGGGTGTCACGGTCGGTGGCATGGGAGGTGTGGCTCAGGGCTCCGGTCTCGTTGGAGCCGTAGAACTGCAGCACCTTGGCTCCCGTGACCTCCTCGAAGGCAGCGGCGCGCTCGTAGGGAACGGCCTCGCCACCGGTGAACATGCACCGCAGCGACGACAGGTCACGCGGACGCTCGGCCTGGGCGTTGAGCAGCATGATGAACTGCGTGCTCACGCAGCACAACACCGTCACCCGTTCACGTTCGATGAGGTCGAGTGCCTCGTGGGCATCGAAACGATCCATCACGACCGTCGGCACACCGAGTGCGGTGGGAGTGAAGTGGGCGGTCCAAAGGCCGAAGCCGAACGGCGCCGGCAATGCACCCATGAAGATCTCGTCGTCACCGAACCCGCCCGCATCGGCGGCGAGTCGGTGGAAGTAGAACCAGCGGTTCTGGGTGTGCATCACGCACTTCGGGAGCCCCGTGGTGCCCGAGGTCGAATTGAGGAGGAACAGCGCATCGGGGTCGAGCGGTCGCAACGGTGCATCGACGGAGACGGTCGTGCCCGAGGGCAGATCGGCGTCGACGACGGTCGCGTCGAGTCCCACCAGGACGTGGCGATCGATCGACGCGCCGAGCGCATCGACATCGCTCCGCAACTGCGCTGCCGTGCGGCTGTGCTGTTCGGGAGCGGTGACGAGCACACGCGCTCCGGTGCGCTCGAGCAGATGCGCGACCTCGCGATCACCAGCACGGGCTCCGATGCCGACGCACACCAGCCCGGCACGCTCGATGCCCACGAACACCGCATGCACTGCGGGGCCGTCGGGCATCATGACTGCGACACGGGCATCGGGGTCGGGCGATGCGGAGAGCAATGCGCGCGCGATCGCGTCGGCATCGCGGTCGTACTCGGCCCAGGTGTACCGACGACCGTCGGCCACGAACGCCACCGCATCGGGCCGGGTGCGAGCCCAGCGGGCCACGAGCGAACCCACGGTGTCGTCGCCCCACCATCCGGCGTCGTGGTAGCGGGCGGCATCGACGGCATCGGCCCGCAGGGCGGCCATCAGCTCGCCTCCGAACGACGCTGCGTCGCCGGCGAGGCGCGCAGGTCGAGGATCAAGCGATCGAGCAGGTCGGCCAACTCGTCGAGCTCACGGACCGACCACTCGTCGAGTTGGGTCGCCATGATCTCGTCATTGACCCGTTCGATGCGCGCATGGGCAGCGCGCCCCGAACGTGTGGACGCCACGACGAAGGCGCGACCGTCCTCGGGATCGACCGTGCGCTCGACATAGCCCTCGGCCTCGAGCGCCTGCACCTGACGGGTCAGCGCGGCAGGATGCACGCGACCGACCTCGGCCAACTCCGACATGCGCAGCGGCCCGGACTCGATCACATGACCGAGCACGGCGACCGCGGCGAATCCGATCGGCACACCCGATCTCTCTGCGATCAGACGATCGAGGCGTTGACTACCGGTGATGCGACGGAGCGAACCGAGCGCGTCGCGCAGGCGTCGTCGCGCATCGGCGGCGGTGGCGGCCCCGAGGGGGCCGCCACCTGCACCAGCCATCTGCTCAGCCCAGCGGATCGAGCGACGAACCCACGGCCCACATGGCGAAGAACTGCGCGTTCGCGCCATAGGCCTGGGCCAGTGCCAGCTTCGCTCCGGGCACCTGATGCTCATCGGCGAGACCGCGCACCTGAAGTGCGGCCTCGGCGAATCGCAGCAGACCGGAAGCGCCGATCGGGTTGGACGAGAGCACGCCGCCCGACATGTTGACCGGGAAGTCGCCGTCGAGAGCGGTGGCACCCGACTGCGTCATCTTCCAGCCCTCACCGGGAGCGGCGATCTCGTGCGCCTCGAGC
>CAYVUO010000027.1:0-9115 GCA_964454715.1 uncultured Bifidobacterium sp.
AGACCGACCGCCTCGAAGATCTGGGCGCCGGTGTACGACGCAACCGTCGAGATGCCCATCTTCGACATCAGCTTCAGCACGCCCTTGCTGGCAGCGTTGATGTAGTTGGCGACGGCCTTGGTGGGATCGTGGATCTCGCTCTCACCCTCTGCGATGCGATCCTCGATCGTCTCGAATGCCAGGTAGGGGTTGATCGCGGCGGCTCCATAGCCGACGAGCAGACACATGTGATGCACCTCGCGGGCATCGCCGGTCTCGATCACGAGGCCGACACGGGTGCGGGTCTTCTCGCGGATGAGGTGGTGATGGACGGCCGACGTGAACAGCAGCGACGGGATCGGCGCCATCTCCGCATCGGCACCGCGGTCGGAGAGCACGAGCATCGTGGCACCGGCCTCGATCGCGTCGGATGCGCGGCGCCGGACGTGCTCGATGGCCTTCGCCAGGCCCTCTCCCCCCGCAGCCACCGGATAGAGGCACGGGATCACGACGGTGCGGAGATCGGAGAGACCCTCGTAATCGCCGATGTGCACGCTCTTGCGCAGTTCGTCGTTGTCGATGATCGGGCGTGAGAGCACGACCTGACGGCACGACGACGGCGAAGGATGCAAGAGGTTCCGCTCGGGACCGATGGTGGATCCGATCGCCGTGACCAGTTCCTCACGGATGGCGTCGAGCGGCGGATTCGTGACCTGCGCGAACAGCTGCGCGAAGTAGTCGAACAACAACCGCGGGCGCGACGACAGCACGGCGATCGGTGTATCGGTTCCCATCGAACCCAATGGTTCGATGCCGGTGCGTGCCATGGGGTCGAGGATGATCTTGAGTTCCTCGTTCGTGTAGCCGAACACCTGCTGACGCTTCACGACCGAATCGTGCGGCGTGAGGGTGTGCGGACGCGAGGCGAGCGAGTCGAGTTCGACGAGGTTGTCGGAGAGCCATTCGCCGTAGGGGTGCTGTGTCGACAGGCGTTCCTTGATCTCATCGTCACCGATGATGCGACCGGCTTCGGTGTCGACGAGGAACATGCGACCGGGTTGCAGACGACCCTTGCGCACGACTCGTGCGGGGTCGACCTCGATCACACCGACCTCCGACGCCATGATGACGAGGTCGTCGGCGGTGACCCAGTAACGAGAGGGGCGAAGTCCGTTGCGATCGAGCACGGCGCCGATCACGGTGCCATCGGTGAAGGCGATCGACGCAGGTCCGTCCCACGGCTCCATGAGCGAGGAATGGAAGCGGTAGAAGTCCCGACGAGCACGGGGCATCGAGGGCTGGTGCTCCCAAGCCTCGGGGATCATCATCAACACGGCATGCGGGAGTTCGTAACCACCGAGATGCAGGAGTTCGAGCACCTCGTCGAACGTGGCCGAGTCGCTCGCTCCGGGCGTGCAGATCGGGAAGATCCGATCCAGGTCGCCAGCGAGCAGCGGCGATTCGAGCAGCGCCTCGCGTGCCCGCATCCAGTTGCGGTTGCCCTGCACGGTGTTGATCTCACCGTTGTGGGCGACGAAGCGGAACGGATGGGCCAACGGCCATGTCGGGAACGTGTTCGTGGAGAACCGCGAATGAACGAGGGCGAGCGCGCTCTCGACGCGGGGGTCACGAAGATCGGGGAAGAATTCCGGGAGTTGACCCGTGGTGAGCATACCCTTGTAGACGAACGTGCGTGACGACAGCGACGGGAAGTAGATGCCGCCCTCGACCAGGAGACCGAGCTCGTGCTCGGCCCGCTTGCGAGCCACGTACGCCCGGCGATCGAGATCGAGACCGCGCAGGCCTTCGCAGGTGACGAACACCTGATGGAACGACGGCTCGACGCTGCGCGCCTGCGAACCGATCATCGAGTCGTCGACGGGCACCTCGCGCCAGCCCAGCACCGTGAGACCCTCATCGGTGAACACCGCATCGATGCGGGCACGCGCGTCTGCGGAAGCGGCATCCTCGCGAGGCAGGAAGGCCATGCCGGTCGCGTACGAACCCTCGGCCGGGAGCTCGAACGGCACCACGGCGCGCAGGAACCGATCCGGGACCTGGATGAGGATGCCGGCGCCATCACCGGTGTTGACCTCGGCGCCAGCGGCGCCGCGGTGATCCATGTTGCACAGGGCGCTCACGCCGGCCTCGACGATCGAGTGGGTGCGCACCCCCTTCATGTGCACCACGAAGTTGACACCACAGGCGTCATGCTCGAAGCGGGGGTCGTAGAGGCCCTGGGCCTGCGGGAGACCCGAGTGGGAGGGAGATGTCATGCGTCGGCCAATCGGATCGGCTCGGGCTCGGCCCGGAGCGGGATCGGGGGAACGGGCACTCGGCCCGACCGAGGACGACGCTGGCCCCGGGGCCACGACTGTACACGGCCCGCGACCGCCTTCCCGATGGGGAGCGGCCGGTAGGGTCGGTCCGTGGTCACACCTCAGAGCCTCTCCCCCGGCACGACGGGCCTCGGCACCTTCATCTCGGCCTGCCCCTCACCGTTCCACGTGGCTGCGCTCGTGCGTGATCTCCTCATCGGTCTCGGCGCCACCGAGGTCTCGGCCAGTGAGCCCTGGCCCTCCCGTCCCGGTCTGTACGTGCTCGTCGACGGCGGTGCGGTCGTCGCATGGTCGACGCTCGGCGACCGAGATCCCCTCACCGGCTTCAGGATCATCGGCGCCCATACCGACTCCCCCAACCTCCGGCTCCGACCCCGACCCGACCGCTCACGGGCCGGGTTCGCCCAGCTCGGGGTCGAGGTGTACGGCAGTCCGCTCCTCAACTCATGGCTCGATCGCGACCTCGGTCTCTCGGGCCGGGTGATGGTTCGCACCCCTCGCGGCCCCGAGGCCCGGCTCCTCACCGTCGATCGTCCGCTCCTGCGCGTGCCCCAGTTGGCGATCCACCTCGACCGCCGCGTGAACGAGGGACTGGTCATCGACCCCCAGGAGCACCTCGTCCCCGTGTGGGGATCGGAGGGACCCGATGTACCGACCTTCGTCCGATGGTGTGCAGGGGAGCTCGGCGTCGCACCAGATGATGTCCTCTCGTTCGACGTGATGACCCACGACCTCACGGCGCCAGCGGTGCTCGGCGCCGACGAGTCGTTGTTCGCCGCCGCCCGGCTCGACAATCAGGTGTCGTGCCACGCCGCGCTGCTCGCGCTCGCGGGAGCGACGGAGGGCCATGGCCCGGTGCCCGTCATCGCACTGTTCGATCATGAGGAGGTGGGCAGCGCTTCGGCCACCGGAGCAGGCGGCCCCCTGCTCCCCTCCACGCTCGAACGCATCGTCGCCACCGCCGCCGACGATCGCGACGCGTTCCATCGTTCCATGGCGCGATCGGTGTGTCTCTCGGCCGACGGTGCGCACGCGCTCCACCCCAATCACATGGGTCGCCACGAGCCCGGGCACGCGCCGATCATCGGCCGCGGTCCGGTGGTGAAGCACAACGCGAACGTTCGTTACGCCACCGATGCGCCCGGCGCCGCACTCGTCCGAACCCTCGCCGAAGAGGTCGGCGTCGAACTCCAGTCGTTCGTCACGCGTGGTGACCTGCCATGCGGATCGACGATCGGCCCCACCACGGCCGCCGCACTCGGCGCCACGACGGTCGACCTCGGAGTCGCCCAACTGTCGATGCATTCGGCTCGCGAACTCTGTGCCGCCGCAGATCTCGAACCGTTCTCCCGCCTGCTCGGGCGATTCCTCGCTGCCCCATGAAGCGGATGCTCGTCGCGGCAGCGGTGGTCCTCGTCGTCGTCTGCGTTGCGTGCTCGAACGCCACGTCATCGTCGACCGACAGCACCATCGGCTCGCCGCAGTCGGTGGCTCCGGCCCCGATGCCCGCAGGTGGGGCGCCAGTGATCACATCCCTCGATGCCCGCGCGACGACTCCGTGCACGGGACCCTCGACGACCGTGACCCTCGCGTTCACCATCTCTCCCACGACCCCAGCGAAGTACGTCTCGTTCGCCATCGATGGCCGCCAGACCACCGCTCGCACCGACATCGCCGCCGGAGCAGCGGTCGTCGACGGGCTGCCGTGCGATGGCGCCGCCCACTCGATCATGTTGCTCGCAACAGATGCCGCCGGGGCCAGCGACGCACGCGGAGTGGCCGTTCGCAGTCCCTCGGGCACATGACCGCCGCCGTGCGCGCAGCGATGGTCGTACTCGGCGTCTCGGCCTCGGCCGATCTCGACGAGGTACGCACCGCGTACCTCGCACGGATCCGCGTCGCCCACCCCGATGCCGGCGGCGATCCCGATGAGGCGGCCGCGATCACCTCGGCCTTCGAACTGCTTCGGCTCGAACTCGAGCGCCAAGGGTGCCTCCCGTGCGATGGACCGACGGAACCGACCAAGCCCGCCAACCCTGTTGGGCCGGTCGATGCCATCGAGATCGACTCCGAAGGCGACACCATCTTCGTGGCCGCTCCCCCGCACGAAACGTTCCAACTCCTGCTCGACGCCGCCGCCACCATCGGCGGGATCGGCCATGTCGACCGCCATCTCGGCCTCCTCGAGGTGATCGTGCGGTTCGAGGGCGGCCCGTCGTGCTCGGTCCTCATCACACTCCAGGGACGAGCGTTCGGCACCGACGCGTTCTGCACCATGGAGTCGATCGAGGCAGCCCCGACTCCCCCGATCGCTCCCGTGGTCGAGGCACTCGTCGCCGCCGCCGACCACGTCGCCGCCCCCTGACCATCCGCGCCCGGCGGCGCCCCCGACGGGAGAATGTCCTCGGAGAGGAGGCCCCGTCGATGTCGTCGCGCAGCACGCGATCCTGGATGCTCGACCCGATCGAGTTCCATCACGACTTCGAGCGGCGCCTGCGCGGCCCCGACGGGCTCGTCAACGTGCGTGATCGAGCGCTGTACGTGTGGGACACCGCCGACCCCACGATCCGCTCCTATCTCGAGCTGTTGCCCATCACCGGTCCGGACGACTGGTTCCGGTCCTGCGACGAGGACAACCTCGTCGAGTGGTATCGAGTGTTGATGGGACCATGGCTCACTCCGACTCGCACCTTCGCGTCAGCCGACGCCCTGCGTCGCGCACTCCCCGAGCTCGGATGGCATGCCACCGATGCCCGTCGTCTGGCGCGTGGTCGCGAGTTCGTCACGCTGGCCGAACGTCATCTCTCCCCCGACACGCTCGACCGGTTGCTGCTCAGGTTCGGTTGGGGGATCAAGGGATGGCTCGACAACGACGATGTGGTCACCGCGCTCGATCGGATGCGTAGCCTCGAGCGCTCGATCTTCAGGACGCGACCAGATCTCGTTCCGGTCGTCGAGGACGCGTTCCATGTGTTCGAGACCGCGGCCGCGAAACCCGACCACGTCCTCGTCACGCTCGCCGACTGACGCTCAGCGCGCCAACGCGGCGATCGTCGACGACGCGTCGTTCGCGAGCTCCAGCACGTCGGCGCCCCCACTCGTGCGACGTCCCGTGACGGGGATCGCCACCAGCTCAGGGTGCAGATCCTTCAATGTCCAACCGAGTCGCACGGCGTCGAGGAAGGACAGCGTCGTGTCCACGACCAGACCCGCGCCCACCGATGATGGGAGCCGCGCCAGCGTGAACGGATTCCGGATCGACGTCATCTTCGCCACGAGCGAGGTCAGGAACGCCCTCTGCCGCAATGTGCGCCCGATGTCGGCGGTGCCGTCCACTCGCCACTTCCCGTCGACGAATTCGCTGTAGTAGCGGCTGCGCACGTACGCGAGTGCGCCAGTTCCGTCGAGGTGCACCGGACCCGTCGAGTAGACGTAGAGGCCGGAATGCTCGTCCCGGGCGGGATGGTCGAAGCTGATCGTGATGCCACCGATCGCGTCGACCAGGTGGGCGAACGACACGAAGCCGATCTGCAGGTAGTGGTCGATGGGGATGCCCAGCGCCTCCACCGACTGGATGAGGTTCTTCGGCCCCGAAGCGAACGTGGAGTTGATCCGACCCTTCTGGCCGGACGCGGGGTCGGTGACCCACAGGTCCCGCGGCACCGAAGTGAGGATCGTCGACGACCCCTCCACGTGCAGCACCATGATCGTGTCGGTGCGGGTGCCACTGACGTCCTCTGCGAGGAACGCCTTCGCGTTGGGATCGCTGGCCGATATCCCCTCGCGGGAGTCGGTTCCGACGATGAGGTAGTTGGTGCCACGACGACCGGCGCGCGGACTCAACACCGAGCTGACGTCGACCTTCGGGATGTCGCCGTAGGCGCGCCAACCCCATACGAGCGCGATGAAGGGCGACGCGACGACGACCACCACGAGGGCGATCAGCGCCCACTTGATCCAACGCCGCCGCACAGGACGACGCTTCAGTGGTGGAGTCGCGTCATCGCCCGTGGGCGGCGACGATGCCGCTCGTGCGTAGCGACCGCGAGCCGTGACCGGACGCACGCGTGGCGTCGACGGGTCGACCGTGATCGGGCCCGATGCCTCGCCGCTGCGGCCGAGGACCACTCGATCGTCGACGGGGGTCATGCAACGATCGTACGAGCGCCCACCGAGCCGGGGGCGGCACCTGATCGCTAGTGTCGACTCCGTGAGTGACGTGATCGTCGTGGGTGCGGGATTGGCCGGTCTCGCGTGTGCACGCACGCTCGAGGCAGCCGGCGTCGGAGTCACCGTCCTCGAGGCCTCCGATGGAGTCGGGGGCCGGGTGCGCACCGATGTGGTCGACGGTCGCCGACTCGACCGCGGGTTCCAGATCCTGCTCACCGCCTATCCGGACCTCGCTCGCTGGTACGACTTCGACGCGCTCGACCTCCATGCGTTCACCCCCGGCGCACGCATCTGGACCGGTGATCGCTTCGTCGATGTGGGCGATCCACTCCGTCGTCCCCTCGATCTCCCTCGAACCGCGATCGCGCCGATCGGTTCGATCGGAGACAAGTTGCGGCTGCTCCGTCTCATCCTCTCGGTTCGCCGAGGTCAGGCCCGCGAACTGCTCACTCGCCCCGACATGACGACGAGGCAACGGATCGAGGAGTTGGGGTTCACCGAGAGGTTCGTCACGAGGTTCTTCGAGCCGCTGTTCGCCGGGATCCAACTCGACCCCGAGCTCGAGGTGTCGTCACGCCGCTTCGAGATGATCCTGCGCATGTTGGCGGTGGGCTCGAGCGCAGTGCCCGCGGCAGGCATGGGCGTGCTCTCCACCACACTCGCCGCTCCGCTGTCGTCGGTGATCACGGGAGCGGTCGTCGAACGCGTGCAGCGCGATGGCGTTCACGTCACCGGCGAGGGGCATCGCGCAGCCTCGACCGTCGTCGTCGCCACCGACGGGCCCACCGCCGCGTCCCTGCTCGACCTCCCCGATCCCGGCTCGCGCCCCGTGGCTGCCCTGTGGTTCGACACCCCTCCCCTCACCACTGGTCGACGCATCGTGCTCGACGGTGCGCATACGGGGCCTGCTCGCAACGTGGCCGTGCTCTCGGAGGTCGCCCCGAGCTACGGACCGTCGGGGCGTTCCGTGGTGGTCGCCGCCGTGCCGGGGAGCGCGGCCCTCGACCCCGAGCTCGAGCGGATGGTCCGTGACCAATTGCGAGGATGGTTCGGTGCGTCGGTCTCCGAATGGAACACCCTGCGAGTCGACCGCATCCGCCACGGTCAGCCCTCCCAAACGCCCCCGTTCGATCCCCGCCGCACGGTACGCATCGACGCCGGGCTCTACGTGTGCGGAGACCATCGCGACACGGCGTCGATCCAAGGTGCACTGTTCAGCGGACGTCGCGCTGCGGCCGCAGTGTTGGCCGACCGGGCCTGATCAACGACCTTCGACCGCGTCGAATCGTCCCTCATCGATCGCGGTGCGGAGCAACGCGTGATCGTGTTCGGCGAGGTCGGCGTAGCGCATGGCGAACTCGCCCAGTGACTTCGCGAACTTGTCGCTGTCGCCGAGGTACGCGCTGATGGCCTTGGCGTCCCCGCTGCGCGCGTGGGCCCGTGCCAACGTGCGCCCACACGCCTCGCCGTAGTCACCGATCCACGCTCCAGTCATCGCCACCGTGTCGAACGATCCCTTCATGTCGCGCAACTGGCGCACGTAGAAGTCGCGTCCGTCGAAGCTCGTCCAACCGAGGAAGAGATCGCTCGTCGCCTGCATCATGCGTTGCCCACTCACGACCCGGTGCCCATGCGTGCTGTAGCCGCTCTCTCCGAGGTACGGCGAGAGCACCGAGGTCGTCGCCTCCTTCACCTGGAGGATGATCGCATCGTCGCTCTCAGGATCGGTGACACCGACTGCGATGAAGCAGTGAGTACCCACACTGCCCACGCCCACGACCTTTCGCGCAGCGTCGACGAAGGTGTAGCGCTCGACGAGACGACGACGGTCGTCGGTCAACGTCTCGAGGTATCGGGACAGCAGGGCGGCGGGCGCGACCTCGTCGGTGGGTACGAACTCATGGTCGACGACGGGTGGGTCGTCGACGATCACCCGACGGCCGTTGCGCATCTCGGTGAGCTTCGAAAGGGCCTGCAACCCGGTGCGACGACGAGCCTTGGTGACCGCCTGTTCCGTGACCTTGCGGGCCTCGCCGGTGAGACGCTCCATGGACTCCACGACATCGGCATGGCGGTACCAGAGGTCGAGCGTGCTGAGACCTGCGAACTCGGCCATGGAGTCGCGATAGGCCTCACCGCATCTCAGCGCGGCATCGATCTCCGCAGCGGTTCCATGTGCGCGCTCCCTCACCGCCAGCACGACGCTGGTGGCGAGACGGGCGAGATCCCATTCCCAAGGGCCGGGCAGGGTCTCGTCGAAGTCGTTGAGATCGAACACCAGTGCTCGCTCGGGACTGGCATAGAGCCCGAAGTTCTGGAGGTGTGCATCGCCGCAGGCCTGCACCACGAGACCCGACACGGGAAGCGACGCGAGGTCGGCCGCCATCACCGCGGCCGACCCCCGGTAGAACGCGAACGGATCGGCAACCATGCGACCCCAGCGGAGTGGCACGAGATCGGGGAATCGCGTCGCATTCTGCGCACCGAGCAACGCAAGTGGGTCACGGCCCTCCTGCGCTGGCCTCCATGCACCCATGGACGTTCGTGGAGCGACGTGGCGGGCGTCCTTGCCCCGTCGTCGTCGCTGTTCGTGGTGATCATAATCATCGTGGTGGCGCTGGCCTGCT
>CAYVUO010000027.1:9125-17254 GCA_964454715.1 uncultured Bifidobacterium sp.
CGTCGTCGCTGCTCGTGGGTCGACGACGCGATCGAGTCGTCGAGCAACGAGAGTCGAGTGCCGTCGGCTTCTGGAGAGGTCATCGGCCGCACCTTGCCACAGTCCACCCGACCCGTTCGCGGCAACTAGGTTCTCGTCCATGGAGGACATGGAGATCCTGACCTGGCCACTGTTCGGAGAAGCGACGCGGGCACTGGCCGAGATGGTGGAGGACGACGGCTTCCGCCCCGATCTCGTGCTGTCGATCGCACGAGGCGGGCTCTTCATCGCCGGTGGCCTCGCCTACGCACTGGGCATCAAGAACCTGCACGTGATGAACGTCGAGTACTACACGGGCAAGGGTGAACGCCTCGAAGTTCCGGTGATCCTCCCGCCGCCGCTCTCGCTGGTCGATCTCGACACGGCGAAGGTGCTCATCGCCGACGATGTTGCCGACACCGGCAACACGCTCGCGATGGTCGTCGACCACGTGACGCCACAGGTCGGCGAGGTTCGCACCGCCGTCGTCTACCAGAAGCCGCAATCGGTCATCGACTGCACCTACGTGTGGCGCCACACCGAGCGGTGGATCGACTTCCCATGGTCCACCGAGTCAGCGCTCGTTCGGCCCCACGACTCGGACCGCTGACTCAGCGTTCCTCTCGCTCGTAGGGCTTGCCGAGCGAGGCTGGCGCACCCAGACGACGTCGCGCCGCCGAGTTCGACACGATCACGAGGACCACGATCGTCGTGACGTACGGCAGTGCATCGAGCAACGCCGTCGGCACATCGATCCCGCGCGCCTGCAAGGTGAATCGGAGACTCGAGAGTCCGCCGAACAGGTAGGCACCCACGAGCATCAGATCGGGTCGCCAGAAACCGAAGATCACGAGGGCGAGGGCGATCCATCCCTGCCCACCGGTCATTCCGTTCACCCACTGCGGGACGATCGCCAATGAGAAGCAGGCCCCGGCGATGCCGGCGAACGCACCGCCGATGAGCACATGTGCATAGCGGGTGGCGATCACGTTCACACCCAATGAGTCGGCGGTCTGGGGCGACTCGCCGACCGCACGCAACTGCAGACCGAGACGGGTGCGGAACAGGTACACCGACACGGCGGCGACGGAGAGCCACGACAGGTACGTGAGAGCGGTCTGATCGAACAGGATCGGACCGAGGACGGGAACCTCGCCCAGACCGAACAGGTCGAGGCGATCGAACTGGTTCGGCACGGGCCCTTGACCCAACTCCCAGATGCCCGCCAGGTAGGAGCTCACGCCGGCGATGCCAGCGAAGATCGTGAGCGCGAGACCCGAGATGATCTGATTGACGCGCAGGGTGATGGTGAGGAACGCATGGATGAGCGCACCTGCAGCTGCGAACACCATGGCCGCGAGCAGCGCGACGGGGAGCACGACGCCGGCAGGACCTTCGAAGTTGGTGGCCACCCAGCTCGCTCCCACGGCACCGAGGAGCATCATGCCCTCGACGCCCAGGTTCAGAACTCCGGAACGTTCGGCGAGGATCTCGCCGAGCGCCGCGAACACGAGCGGTGTGCCGTAGTAGATCGCGGCGGCGAAGATGACGATGAAGAGGTTGTCGTTGACGCTCATGCCGCCACCTCGGCCGTCGATCGGCGCGAGCGCGGATCGCGCACGATCCGGTAGCGCACGAGCACCTCACCACCGAGGGTGCAGAACAGGATGAGACCCTCGAGGATGCCGACGAGACCCGACGGGAAATCGGCGCCCTGCAACGCGTAACCGGCGTTGGTGATGCCACCGAGCAGGATCGACACGAAGATGACGGCTACGGGATTCAATCTCGCTAGAGCCGCTACGACGATGCCGGCATAGCCATAACCCGCCTGCTGGAGACCCTTGGGGTCGAGCATGTGGCGGAAGTTGCCGACCGTCGCCGCTCCACCGAGACCAGCCATCGCGCCCGAGAGGGCGGCGACGGCCACGATCACTCGGCCGGGTCGCATGCCGGCGTAGCGAGCTGTGGTGGGCGCGCCTCCGACGACCCGCATCTCGAATCCGAACCGCGTGCGCCGCTGCAGCACCCACATCCATATGGCGACGACCGCGCCGAGGAGCATTCCGAACGGGATGACGAGCGAACCCACGTCGATGTTGGGCCAGAAGGAGACATCGGGGATGGTCTTGCCCTTCGGGAACATCTTCCCGGTGCCCTCGAGATCGCGCCAGAACGAGTCGGACTCGAAGATGAGATAGACGGAGATGATCGCGGCGACGTAGTTGAGCATCAACGACGTGATGATCTCGTTGGTACGGAAGTAGGCGCGTAGGACACCGGGGATCGCCGCCCAGATGGCGCCACCGATGGCTCCGGCGATGATCATCGCTGGAATGGCGATCCAAGCGCTCGCGCCCTTGCCCAATGCGAGCGCGATGCCGGAACCGAAGATCGCGCCGATGTAGAACTGCCCCTCACCGCCGATGTTGAAGAATCCGATGCGGAACGCCACGGCGGCACAGAGGCCGGTGAACAGCAAGGGTGTGGCCGAGATGAGGGTGCCGTTGATCGCTCCGGCGTCGAGGAACGCACGCTCGACGATGCGCGAGTAGGTCGAGATCGGATTCTGCCCGGTGACGAGCAACAGCACCGCGCCCGCGAGGAGCGCGGTGAAGAACGACCCGATCGGAACGGTGAAGTTGATGTGCTTCGGTAGTTCGGAGCGAGGCTCCAACCGCAGTCCCATCGGTCGCCTGCTCATGCCGAGGCCTCCACGTGACCGCCCATCAGGAGTCCGATCGTCGTCGTGTCGGCGTCGGCGGCGTCGATGGCCCGCAGGATCTGCCCCTCGTACATGACGGCGATGCGATCCGACAGAGCCATGACCTCGTCGAGATCCTCGCTCACCAGGAGGATGCCAACACCGTCGGCCGCGGCGTCGAGGAGCAGGCGATGCACGGTGGCGACCGCTCCGACGTCGAGGCCCTGGGTCGGTGAGGCGATGACGAGCACCTTCGGGGAGCCCGACATCTCACGCGCGAGCAGGACCTTCTGGACGTTGCCGCCGGAGAGGCGCCGAGTCGGGGTCTGCGACGACGGGGCACGCACGTCGAAGCGCGCCATCAGGTCATCGGCCTCTGCGTCGACGACGGAGGCACGGATGAAGGGCGGCTTCGCCACCGGTGGGCGGCGATAGCGCTTCAGCACGAGGTTCTCGGCGATCGTGAGATCGGGTGCGAGCCCGGTGCCGAGTCGATCCTGCGGCACGTACGACACACCCATGCGAATCGGCACGCGTGCATCGACGCGGTCGAAGGGCTCGCCCGCGACGGACACCGTGCCCGCTGTGCGCGACCGCAGCCCGGCAAGCACCTCGATCAATTCGCGCTGGCCGTTGCCAGCGACACCGGCGATGCCGACGATCTCACCGGCACGAACGTCGATGTCGACGCCACGGAGTGCGGCTTGGCCACGATCCCCCTGGGCGGCCAGTCCACGCACTTGGAGCGCGATCGGAGCATCGGTCGGAACTCCGGCGCCGCGTCGCTCGACCCGCTCGACCTCGCGCCCGACCATGACGCCGGCGAGGCTCTGACGGGTGGAGCTGGCCGCATCGACGGTGGCGACCGAACGACCATCGCGCAGCACGGTGATGCGATCGGCGACGGCAGTGACCTCACCGAGCTTGTGGGAGATGAAGATGACGCTGCGCCCCTCGGCGGCCATGGAACGGAGCGTCACGACGAGTGCGTCGGCCTCTGGCGGCGTGAGCACTGCTGTCGGTTCATCCATGATCAGAACCTGGGCGCGCCGATAGAGCACCTTGAGGATCTCGACCCGTTGCTGCTCACCGACGGAGAGCTGCCAGACCGCAGCGCGAGGGTCGACCGGCATCGAGTGGCGTTCGGCCAGTTCGGCGATGCGATCCTCTGCTGCACGCAGATCGAGCAGTGGCCCCTTCGTGGGAGCCTCGCCGCCGAGCACGATGTTCTCGGCGACGGTGAACGTCGGAATGAGACGGAAGTGCTGATGCACCATTCCGATCCCGGCTGTGATGGCGGCGCGGGGCGAGTCGAACACGACGTCACGGCCCTGGACCTGCAAGCGACCCTCATCGGGGCGGTAGAGCCCGGTGAGGATGTTCGACAGGGTGGTCTTGCCCGCTCCGTTCTCACCGAGCAGTGCGTGGACCTCCCCGACCCTCACCTCGAACGACACCTGGTCGTTCGCGATGACACCGGGGAACCGCTTCGAGACCGCGATGGCCGCCACCGCAGGTGCGGTGACGGCCATCGGTGGTGTCGGTCCCTCCACGGTCATGCGTTCGGACGTCGATCAACCCTTGGGGTTGCCGTCGACGCCCTTCACGAACCAACTCATCGAGTACAGATCTGCCTGCGACAGCGTCTGTCCCTTCGTGATCTTCACCGCACCGGTCTGGTCCTGACGGTCGGCGAGACCCCAGTACCAACCGAATGCCTTCGCATCGCCGGACTTGGCCTTCTTCAACTCGGCATCGATCGCGGCCTTGGTGTCAGCGGACACCAGCGAGCCGTACGGGGCGAGCGAGGTGAAGTTGTCGGCAAGCGTGCCGTAGTAGTTGGACTGCTTCCAGGTGTTGCTCTGCAGTGCCTTGACCTGGCTCAGGTAGTAGGGACCCCAGTCGTAGGTGGCGGTGGTGAGCCACACCGGCGCGTAGGCCGCCGACTGATCCGAGTCGTAGCCGACCCACGGGATGCCCTTGGACTTGGCGACGTCACCAGCCGACGGGCTGTCCTGATGCGAGAAGAGGACGTCGACGCCACTCGCCACGAGCGACTCGGCCGACTGCTTCTCCACGGTCGGGTCGAACCAGGTCTTGGTCCAGACGACCTTCGTGGTCGCAGCGGGGTTCACCGACTGCGCGCCGAGGGTGAAGGCATTGATGTGTCGGATGATCTCGGGGATCGCGAATGGGGCCGAGATGCCGATCTTGTTGTTCTTGGTCGCCTTGCCGGCAGCCATGCCCGCCAGGTAGAGCGCATCCTCGCCCGCACCCCAACCCTCGGAGTAGTTGGCGGGGACGGACTTGCCACTCGTGAGGTAGTCACCCGTGGCCTGGACGAACTTCACCTTCGGGTACTTGGCAGCAGCGGCCGCCATGGCCTCCTCGAAACCGTACGAGGTTCCGAAGATGATCGTGTTCCCGTCCTTCACGAGGTCGTCGATCACCTGACCGGTCTGCGCGCCCTCGGGGACGCTCTCCTTGAAGGTGGCGGTCACGTTCGAGCCGAGCTGCGTGGCCACGTACTTGCGGCCGTTGTCGTGTGCCTGTGACCAGCCACCGTCATTGCTCGGGCCGACGTAGATCCACGCCGCCTTGGTCGCGCCCGACGAACCGCCGGACGAACTTGATTTGCTGCACGCCCCGGCGACCACCGCGACGATGGCCAGCAGCGAGACGACGAGCATCCCGGTACGACGCATTTGTTCCCTCATTCCCCGACGAAGCCCGCAGGCCGATCGCCGATCCGTGTGTTGCCCGAGTGATCGTCCTCGGAGTGGCCCTCGGCACGATCGTTGTTGTCTGATGGATGCAGGGACCCCGTCCCTGCGTGCACTGCCCCCTGCGACGCCCGACGACGAAGCCTCGGCATCGTGTCGACCACTGCACGGGAACGGGCGAGCCCCGCAGGTACTCCGCCCGCTGCGGGGACCGTACCGCGACCCAGCGACCCGATCGGGGATGCGAGTGTGAACGCTCGGTTTCGACATGGCCCCGACCTCGTCGGTTGTACCGTCACGTCGTGCCCGATTGGCTGCACTTCGTACTCTCGCCCTGGACGACCCCGGCCACGCTCGTCGCCGCCATCGTCGGGGCTGCGGCGCTGTGCCGGGTCCGAGGGCTGCGTCTGGCCCAGATCGCTGCGGCGATGGCCGTGGGGGTCGCGCTCTGGCAGGCCTGGAAGTCGGGCCCACCGAGCGGATTGCTCGACCTGCAGATCTACACCGGCGCCGCCCGGAGCTGGTGGCGCGGACACTCGCTCTACGACTTCCACGATCCGAGGTTCAACCTCACGGCCACCTACCCACCGATCGGTCCACTCCTGTTCACGGGATTCGTCGCGTTCGGTGACGAGGCCCGCGAGATCGTCTTCACCGCGATCAGCATGGCGGCGCTGTGGTGGGCGTGCTGGTCGACCGCGATCCTCGCCGGCATCGAGCGTCGGAGGCGCGTGCAGTGGTCACTCTGGGCGCTGGCGGCATCGACGGTGACGCTGCCCGTGTGGCTCACACTCCGACTGGGACAGATCAACATCGTCCTGTGGGCCCTCGTGCTCGCCGATCTCGTACTCGTCGCAAGGGCGAAGCGTTGGAGCGGCGTGGCCATCGGTCTCGCCACCGCCATCAAGCTCATCCCGGGCCTGTTCATCGTGTGGGCAGCCACGACGCGGCGGTGGTCCACTACGACGCGCGCGGTCATCACCGCGCTCGTCGCCACTGGTGTGGGTTGGTTGCTCGCGCCTTCGGACTCGCGGAGGTATTGGACGGAGCTGCTCTGGAACTCGGGCCACGTCGGTCGCCTCGATGACAGTCGCAACGGATCGGTGTTGGGTGCATTGGCACGAGCCCTGCCGGAAGGTCGCGCCCGCTCCGTGCTCTGGATCGCGCTCGCACTCGTGGTCGTCGCCGTGGGTCTCGTGCGAGGGCTCCGGGCCTCCCGCGCCGGCGACCTGCTCGCCGTGGCCGCCGTCGTGGGTTGCGCGGCGTCGGCCATCAGTCCGATCTCGTGGTCGCACCATCTGGGCTTCCTCGTCGTCTCACTCGCTGCGTTCACGACGATCGCCACTTCGGCACGCGCCCGCGCGCTCTGCGTCATCGGATTCATCGCCCTCGTCGATCCGGGTGGTCACGGCGATGAGGCTTGGAAGTCCTCCGTGCGCGCTGTCGTCCTCATTGCGGCAGTCGCGCTCACACCGATCGTGCCGGGACGCACGACCGCGCTAGTTCGCAGCGAGCGCGACGCGGAGAACCAGACCGCGTGATCGTCAGGCGGCGACGGCGAGGAGCCGGGCCACGAAGTCGCGCGCTCCACCGGCCAGATCGTTGCGACGGATGGCCATGCCGCCGATCACGTCGGCACCGCGCCCGCGCATGATGTCCTCGAGCTTCTCGAGGGTGCGACCGGTCTCGATGGCGTAGGTGCAATAGACGGCGCAACGCTTGCCGGTCATGAATGGCAACGAGGCCAGGCGACCCGAACGAGCCGGCTTCTGCCCGAAGAGGAACAGACCGTCGGTCCAACTGCCCACGATCACGAGATCGGCTGCGGCGAGGGCCGCGTAGTCGACTGCAGTCGTGGGACAGGCCATGGCCTCGACTCCCCCGGCAGCGAGCTCGGCGACGATGTGCTCGGCCGCTCGGGCCGTGTTGCCAGTCAGCGTCTCGTAGATCACCAATGCGTTCACCATGACCTCCTCGTGCGCTCGATCGTAGCGTCCGCCCCGCCGGCGCAGGACCACGTGAGGACCTCGGATCCAGTACACCCAACCGTTGGGTAGCGTTCGAGCATGAGCGACTTCGCGTACCAGGACGTCCTTCCCCTCGGCCCCGACACCACCGAGTACCGCCTCCTCGGCACCGATGGCGTGGAGGAGGTCGAGACCTCGGTCGGCACGTTCCTCCGCGTCTCACCGCAGGCCATCACCGATCTCACCGCCGCCGCGATGTTCGAGATCAACCACTACCTGCGCACCAGCCACCTCGAGCAGATCCGCTCGATCCTCGATGACCCCGAGGCCTCGGGCAACGACCGATTCGTGGCGCTCGACCTGCTGCGCAATGCGAACATCGCCGCGGGCGGAATCCTGCCCAGCTGTCAGGACACCGGCACTGCGATCATCAAGGCCAAGCGCGGACAATTCGTGCTCACCTCCGGTGACGACGAGGCCGCGATCGCGCGAGGCGTGTACGACATGTACACGCGCGACAACCTGCGCTACTCGCAGATGGCTCCGCTCGACATGTACCGCGAGATCAACACCGGTACCAACCTGCCAGCCGAGATCGAGATCGCTGCCATCGACGGCGCGGCCTACAAGTTCTTCTTCATGGCCAAGGGAGGCGGCTCGGCCAACAAGAGCTACCTGTTCCAGGAGACCAAGGCGCTCCTCAACCCGCAATCACTC
>CAYVUO010000028.1:0-6449 GCA_964454715.1 uncultured Bifidobacterium sp.
TCGATGACACCCTTCACCTCGATCTTGACCTTCTCGGCCATGAACGCCGCTCGCTGCGCAACCTTCTGGGCCGCAGGTTGTGGCGTCGTGACGACGTAGAGCTCGGCGCGCGGGAGGAACTGCGCGATGGACAGCGCGATGTCGCCGGTGCCCGGCGGAAGATCGACAAGAAGGAAATCGGGATCGTCCCAGAAGACATCGGTGAGGAACTGTTCGAGTGCCTTGTGCAACATCGGGCCGCGCCAGATGACCGGCTGTTCCTCTTCGACGAAGAAGCCCATCGAGATGCAACGAACACCGTGGGCCTCCGGCGGCACGATCATCTCGTCGATGATCGTCGGAGTGTGGTCGACTCCGAGCATCCGAGGGATCGAGAACCCCCAGACATCGGCATCGACGACGGCGACCTTGTGGCCCCGTTGCGCAAGAGCGATGGAGAGGTTCGTCGTGATCGATGACTTTCCGACGCCGCCCTTCCCGGAGGCGATGAGAAGCACTCGAGTGCTGCTCGACGGATCAGCGAACGGGATCACCCGTCCTTCGGCATGACCGTGCCCCTGATGGGTTCCCGCGGTCGATGCCGGATCGCCGTGCAGCAGTTCACGAATGGCGGCGCGTTCCTCGTCGGTCATGACCGTGAAGTCGAGGTCGACTCGATCGATCCCGTCGAGGGCGACGATGGCATTGGTGACGCGGTTCTGGATCTCGTTGCGCAATGGACAACCGGCCACGGTCAACGCGATCTGCACGGCGACGACCGAACCATCGATCGCGATCCCCCGGACCATTCCCAGGTCGACGATGCTCCGATGGAGTTCGGGGTCCTCAACGGGACGAAGCACCTCGATGACATCGGCATCGGTGATGGGCATTTGGGGGGTTCTCACTTCAGGTCGGGGAATTTCTCCTATGGCGCTAGGTAGAATACCGGCGTGGAACAGGCGACCCTCAGTCCGACCGAGTTCAGTTCGGTGGTCACGGCGATCACCTCGGCGTTCGGTGATCCGACCCGCCGGGAGATCTACCTGTTCGCGCGAGCCGCCGAGACCGGCGTCACCGCTTCGGAGGTCGCGGCCCAGTTCGATCTCCACGCCAATGTCGCTCGCCATCACCTCGACAAACTCACTGCCGGTGGGTACCTCGAGGTCGCCGTTGCTCGCGGCGGCACCGGTGCCGGACGCCCCTCGAAGCGCTACACCGCCACGACGAAGGGCGATCACCTCGACCTTCCGGTTCGCCACGACGACGTTCTGCTCACCTTGCTGGGTCGCGCGCTCGAACTGATTCCTCGTGAACAGGCCGAGTCGATGGCCGAGGATGTCGGAGTCGAGTACGGACGTCTCCTGGCGCAACGACTCGGCGAGGGCGTCGACCATCAACGTTCGATCCAGTCGATCCTCCAGACCGTCGCCGATGCCCTCACCTCGCAAGGATTCGCTGCGCACGCCGAGCGTCGCAACAACGAGTTGCGCATCGTTTCGGAGCACTGCCCCTTCGGTGACGCGGTGATGGCGAACCCGGTCATCTGCGCCGTGGACCGCGGAATGATGAAGGGGATGGTTGCCGAACTTCATGGTGGCGACGCCACGATCGCACTCGAATCGTCCAAGCCGATGGGCGACACCGTGTGCGTGACCTCTCTCGAAGCCTGACCAGTGTCGCGCCATTATCTCGACCACGCATCGACGTCGCCGCTTCGCGACTCCGCACGTCTCGCCTTCCAGGAGATGCTCGCACTCCAGAACAACGCAACGATCGGCGATCCCGGGCGCATCCACTACGAAGGAATGCACGCTCGCGCCATTCTCGAACAGGCTCGCGCCCAGGTCGCTGAGCTGCTGAACGCGAAACAACGCGAGATAGTCTTCACCAGCGGCGCCACCGAATCGATCGCTACCGCTGTGTGGGGAGCGGTTCGGCGGAGTGTCGACGCCGGGCAACGCCCTCGTATCGTCCATTCCTCCATCGAGCATTCTGCGGTGCGCCGATCGAGCGAGCAGTTCGCCGATGCGTTCGGGGGTGAGATCGTCATCGTTGGTGTCGACTCCGTCGGTCGGGTCAAGGTGGATGCGTTCCTCGAGCAACTCACTCCGAACACCTCGCTCGCACACCTGCAATGGGGGAACCACGAGGTCGGGACCCTCCAACCGGTCGCCGAGATCGCGAGTGCCTGCAAGGACCGGGGGATCCTCCTCCACGTCGACGCCGCGCAAGCGGTCGGGCGCATCCCGGTCGATCCCGGAGAACTCGGCATCGATCTGCTCTCGTTCAGCAGCCACAAGTTCGGAGGTCCGTCCGGCATCGGTGGGCTCTGGATCCGGAAGGGACTCCGTCTCGAACCGCTGATCACCGGCGGCGAACAGGAGCGGGCCCGACGAGCCGGGCTCGAGAATCTCGCCGCCGCCGTCGCTTTCGGCACCGCGGCCGCCGAACTCGACGACGGGCGCCTCATCGAGGAAGCGATGCGTTCCCGATCCGCCATCGCCACCGCCGTCGAACGAGTGACCGAGATCGATGGCGTGACCCTCCTCGGACCAACGGATCCGGACGAACGACTCCCCCATCTCGTCTGTCTCGCCATCGAGGGCGTGGAGCCTCAAGGAGTCGTCCTCGGATTGGATCGACGCGGCATCGCCCTCCACTCCGGCAGTTCCTGTGCGTCCGAGGGCCTTGAGCCCTCTCCGGTTCTCGCCGCCATGGGTGTCGACGCACACCGATCGCTGCGCGTCTCGGTGGGACATTCGACGACAACCGACGACATCGAGGCACTCTGCGCATCGCTTCCGATCGTGCTGAGTGAACTCCGATCGCTGCAGACATGACCGCTGAATGAATTCTCACCGGGTCGTGACGAAGGGTACGACGCGGTTCGCTACCGTCATGTCGTGACGATCTTTCTCATTCGCCATGCCCACGCCGGCAAGCGTTCGGAATGGGCTACCGACGACCGTCTGCGACCCCTCTCGTCACGCGGTATCGAGCAATCACAACTCCTCACCGATGTCGTCGGCGACATCGTGATCGGCCGGATCGTTTCGAGTCCCTATGTTCGCTGCATCCAAACGGTCGAGCCTCTGGCGGAGCGGTTCCGACTCGAGGTCGAACCTTCTGACGCCTTCGCCGAAGGCGCCGACACCGACGCGGCCTACGACCTTCTGCTCGAACTCGACGCCCATGATGGCGTCGTCTGCAGTCACGGCGATGTCATTCCCCAACTCCTCGAACGACTCGTAGCGGACGGCATGGACACCGATGGACCCCTGCTCGACCACAAAGGATCGACGTGGATCATCGAACTCCGGAACGGCCGGCCGTTCCGAGGCCGCTATCAGCGTTCGACCGCCTGAGACGCGCTAGTTGGTTCGACCGGCAGCGACGTCTTCCTTGACGCTGTTGACCATCTGCACCATGTAGGGCGGGATCGCCGACATGTCGATCCGATCGAGGTCGGCCTTCGCCGCTGCGAAGTTTCCGGCATTGCGTTCGAGGATCGCCCGGAAGACGCGCGCGTCGGAATAGGTCGGATCGGTGGCGATGGCCTCGTTCAGGTATCCAAGCGCCTGCTCATCGAGCTGCGCGGCAACAGATGCGTCGCTATTGACGGCAATCGTGTGAAGCACCCATCCGCGATAGGTGAGCGCCTCGACATTGTCCGGAGAGATCTCCAGCGCGTCGTCGTAGGCCTGAACGGCCGCCTCGAACTGCTTGAGCGCCTTCTTCGCATCACCCTCCTGCAACGAGGCCTGAGCCTGTCCCGTGAGACCCTGCGCCTTGAGGATCAGATTGGCGCTGTCCTGCCGGGCGTCGCCGGTCAGTCCCTGGCCCGGGGCGCGGGTCCCCGCGTTGCGGAACACGAGCCAACCGGCGCCAACTGCGAGGACGCCGACGATGACAAGTCCCAGTGCGGTCCGGCGCCAATCCCGTGGGGGACGAAGCGACTTCGCCACGGCGGTCCGATTCTCGATGGCACGAATCACGGCCGCTGCACGAGCGGTGTAATCGTCCTTCAACTCCTCGTAATCGGCATCATCGACATCACCGGCATCGTGTTCCCGTTCGAGATCCTGCAACGACCGGAGAAGGAAGTCTCGTTCCTCCTCGAGGCCGGCCAGAACGTCGGGATCAAGGCGGCGGTCCCTCGAACCGCCACTCCTCGTTTCGGCACCGGACGACGGCTTCGACCTCGATGCGGATCGTGACGAGTCGCGGGCGGCGCGACGAGCCGCCGTACCACCGCCCGATGGCGTCGTCATCGCGACGAACCCTCGCCATGATCATCGTCCGGTTCCACGTCGTCACTGGCCCGCAAGGCTGCGTCCACGAGTTCGCGGTCCTCGCTCGTCGAGCGTTCGGCGGGCATCGTCGACCAGCGACGAAAGACGATCGCCAACGCTGCGGCGCCGACCGCGAACGCCACGACCGGAAGAACCCAGACCAGGGCGTTCACTCCAGACGCCGACGGGGTGAGAAGAATCGCCTGGCCATATTTCGCCGCATAGAACGAACGGATCTCGTCGTCGGTCTGTCCCTGCTGAACCTGCTCGGCGATCTGTCGACGAATCTCCTGTGATGCCGGCGCATTCGATTCGGCCACCGACTCTCCCGAACAGACGGGACATTTCACGGTTCGCGAGATGGCACTCACACGATCCTGAGCAGTCGGTGCCGAGCGAGTACCGAACGCGGCAACCGACAGGACGGCGACGGCAACGACGCAGAGCACGATCCACGGTCCCCAACGACGAATCGGTGACTGCTTGGCGAAGAGCGACGTCGAACTCATTTCGTCCCGACCCCCGTCACTGCCATTCCACCGTTCTCGGCAATGACCTTGTCGAGTCCAGCGGCGGTGACGCCACCGAAGAAACCGGCGACCACGAGTCCACTCGGGGCCACCATGTAGGACTCGGGAACCTTGGTCACCCCGTAGTCGAGGGCGATGAGCCCGGTGTCGCTCGAGAGCACCGGCCACGTATTGCGCTCTTCGATCCAGTACTTCCGAATCGCGTCGGCATCATCGGAGAACGCAACACTGACAACCTGCACGGGATCGTCCTTATGCGATTCGACGAATTGCTGGATCTGTGGATCTTCGAGTCGACACGGCGTACACCAGGTCGCGAAGAAGTTGACGAGGACCCATTCACCGCGGTGGTTCGCCATTCGGAACGTCGAGCCATCGAGCGTGGTGCCGGAGAAATCGGGAGCAGCCTGACCCACGATCTGACTCGAGATCGGTGTGCTCGTTCCTCGAGTAGCGAGAAGGGCGATGAGCGCCACGAGCACGACACCTACGACGATGGCGGCGTTGCGAGCGAGCTTCCCGGAACGGGGTGCGGAGGCACTGCCGGAAGCGGCGGTCACGAGTTCGCCCCTGCCGATTCCTTCACTGCCGCCGATGCGAGTGGGGCCGACACCGCATCGAGAGGATTGCGACGGCGACCGGGGAACACGGCCAACAGGGTTCCCAACGCCATGACGCCACCACCGATCCACAACCACATGATCAGCGGTTGGACCGTCACCCGAATCGTCACCGAGCCGTTCTCTCCCGGCTTGATGTCGATCACCGACAATGCGACGTCATCGGTGAACGTGGTTCGAACCGACGGCGTGCCGATGGTCTGATCCCCGTTGGCGAATCGATTGAGTGACGGCGCCCACGGGCCGGTGCCGTCGATTCGGATGAGCACCTGATTGACGATCTTCGCGCTCTCCTGCTTGACGTTCTGCCCCTCGTACAGGAGCGTGTGGCCCGAGAACCGCGCCGATTCCCCAGGGGTCAACGTGAACTCGGCCTGACGCACGTAACTACTGCTGGCGGCGAACGCAACTGCGATCATGACCACTCCGAGGTGGACGATCATCCCACCGTTCGCACGACCGACAAGGCCTCGCCACCCCTGACGCCGCGTGGCCAGCACGAGTTGGCGACCCGCCGAGCCGGCGGCGAATCCTCCGAGCCCGAATGCGAGCACAGGGGCGAAACCGCGTGCGCCGATCAGAACGGCGAACACCATCGACCCGACACCGATCCATGCGGGCCAGATCAATCGATGACGGAGGAGCTCACCACTCGCCTTCCTCCACGGCAACACCGGCGCGATCGCCATGAGGAAGAGCAGCGTGAGACCGAGCGGCATGGTCATCCGATTGAAATACGGGATGCCGACGGAGACTCGATCGTCGTTGATGGCCTCGACGATCAACGGGAACAGCGTCCCCAACAGGATCACGAACGCGAACGCACCGAACAGCACGTTGTTGGCGAGGAAGGCGCCTTCGCGCGACAGCGGTGAATCGATGCGACCGGGAGATCGGAGCCGATCACCGCGCCAACCGATGAGCACCACGGTGGTGAGAACGATCAATGCGAAGAAACTGATGAGCGCGACACCGATTCCCGACGTCGTGAATGCGTGTACCGATTCGAGAACTCCGGATCGAGT
>CAYVUO010000028.1:6459-13622 GCA_964454715.1 uncultured Bifidobacterium sp.
AGTGCGAACGTTGCGCAGAGCAACGAGATGTTCCACACCCGCAGCATCCCCCGACGTTCCTGCACCAAGACCGAGTGGAGATAGGCCGTCCCGGTGAGCCATGGCATGAGCGACGCGTTCTCCACGGGGTCCCACGCCCAGTACCCGCCCCAGCCCAAGACCTCGTACGACCACCACGAACCGAGAATGATGCCCACGGTGAGGAATCCCCACGCGATCAACGTCCACCGGCGCGTCGCCAGGAGCCAGCCCTCGCCCACCCGTCCGGTGATGAGCGCGGCGATGGCGAAGGCGAAAGGAACGGTGAATCCCACGTAGCCCAGGTAGAGCATCGGCGGATGGAACGCCATCAACGGATGGTTCTGCAGCAACGGGTTGGGTCCCGGTCCGTCGTATCCGACGGGCGGGGAGAACGTGCGGAACGGATTGGCGGGACCAGCGAGCAGGAAGAAGAAGAACACGCACACCACGAGCATCGTGAGGAGTGCCCATCCGACCAGTGGATCGGCGAGGCGCTTGCGGAACTTCAGCACGACCGCCACGGTGTAGCCACCGAGGATCAGCGCCCAGAGGATGATCGATCCCTCGAGCGCCCCCCACAGCGTGGCGAAGTTGTAGAGCGCGGGAGTCTTGGTGGACCCGTTCTCGGCGACGTACTTCACGGTGAAGTCACGGGTGATGAGTGCTCGCTCCATGGCGAACGCCGCGACGAAACCTCCGAGCAGCACGAGCGCGGCATACCACCGCGACATGCGGACGAGATCGGAGCGACGTCGGATGAGTCCGTAACCGACGGTGACGACGCCGAGGACGGCTGCGGCCAGACCGAGCGTCACGCCGGCGCGACCGAGAGCGGCATTCACGGGATGGTCGTCTCCACCGTCGTGATCGGCACCGATCCACCCTTCTCGGCTTCGGTGATGCGCTTCGAGTTCTTCGACTCGTAGACCTCGGAATGCTTGATGATCATCTGATCCGACGCGTACGACCCGTCGGGAGCGAAGTGTCCCTCGAGTAGGACGGCCTGCCCCTCCTTGAACATCTCAGGCGGGTCACCGACATGGTTCACGGGTAGGGCGACCCCGTTGAAGCCGACCTCGAACGAGACACCATCGCCCGTGCGCGCAACCGTGCCGGGCACGACGGTGCCCTGGATGCGGAAGCGCTTGGCGCCGAGCGAGTCGCGCTGGGCCACCGCCTCGTCGACGTTGCGGTAGAAGGTCGTGGCGCTCCCCAGCGCCTTGACCGCGACGAATCCACCGACGCCGACGATGGCCACGATGAGCGCGAGCATCGGCAGACGATTGCGACGACGACGAGTCGTCTCGCCACCGTCGGGTCCGGTACGAGGACTCAGCTCCATCGACGACGCTCCGGCGGCACCCGCCGACTGAGTCGACGACCGCGCACGACGGTGAGCACCGCGTAGGCCGCGATCGATCCGAGGACCACGACCCACGAGGCGGCCACGTAGGGCCAGGTGTTCTCGGCGGTGCCCTCGGAGACCTCGGTCACCTCGGCCAGGACCATGACGAGTCGGGCGACGATCACGGCGCAACCCCCTCGGCTCGACGCTCGGCGAGCGCGACATCGAGCCCGGCGGACTCAGCCTCCTCCTCGAGCCATGCCAGACGGAAGCGGTGGATCATCAACCAGATGAACACGAGGGTGATGGCGATGAAGCCGACGAACAGCGAGAAGAGCATCAAACCGTCGAGATGGGTCTCGATGCCGATCGTCGCGGTCTGGTGCAGGGTGCGCCACCACGTGACCGATTGCCGGACGATGATCACATTCGGGAAGAGCAGCAGACCCACGATGGCGGCGCGCTTCGCCCGAACCTGGTACTCGGCGTCGAGACGGTGCACGGCGAGATAGCCGAGCAACAGCAGCATCAGCATCGCGGTCGACGTGAGACGGGCATCCCAGACCCAGAACACACCCCACGTGGGGCGGCCCCAGAACATGCCGGTCACGAGCGTGATCGCAGTGAAGAGCGTGGCGACCTCAGCCCCGGCGTAGGCGGTGATCTCCCACCAGCGCGACCGCTTCCAGAGGTACGCGATCGAACCGACGGTCGTGAGGAAGCAGCCGATGTAGGCGACGGTGGCCGACGGGACATGCACGTACATGATCCGCACGGCTTCGTCCTGCCCAGCGTCGGCCGGACTCAGGATGAGGCCGAACACCACGAGTGCTCCGATCGCCAGGAGTGCGAGCGCGCCGATGACCCGGGTGGCGCCCGATCCGGTGGACAGCGGGCCGGGGTCGGAGGCAGTGGTGGTGGGGGGAGTCACGCATCCTCCATGAGGGGGCCGAATCCGACGACGCCGGCGACCAGATACAGCAGGGTGAAGGCGCTCATCGAACCGATCCACGGCCAGCCGTCCGACGGGACCCCGTCGAGTGCGGCCTCGGTGGCTCGGGTCGTCCCGATCAGGATCGGGGCGAGCACGGGCAACAGTAGGAGCGGAAGCAGGGTCTCGCGTACCCGGAGGCCTGCTGCCACGACACCGAAGAGGGTACCGGCGGCCGAGACGGCGAGGGTCGCGACCAAGCAGGTCGGGACGAGGAGCCACCAGGTCGTGAGCGAGGCGCCGTAGAGGAGGACGACACCAGCCCCGAGCAGGACCTCGAGCGCCAGGAGTTGGAGGCCGACCGAGGCGACTCGCCCGAGGAAGATGCCCGCCGGTGCCAATCCCGACAGGCGCATGGCGTCGCGGAGGCCCTCGGCCGAGTCGACGGACGCCGAGCGCGACAGCGCGAGCAGGGCACTGAACAGCACCGTGACCCAGAACAGTCCGGGCGTCGCACGGCGCAGCACACCTCTATCGGGGTCGAGGGCGAACGCGAACATCACGAGCACGAGGAGCGCGAACGGCACCACTTGATTGAGCAGCACTCGCGAGCGGAATTCGACGCGCAGGTCCCGTGCCGCGACGAGTCGGGCGTCACGCAACATCGCCGTCACCGTCCCCGACCTCGCGAACCACACCGGTGACGAGATGGACCACTCGATCGGCGAGATCCATCGAGCGATCCAGCTCATGCGAGCTGAGCACCACGGTGGCTCCTGCCGCCACCGCGTCGCGCACGAGCGCGTCGACGACATCGCGCCCTTCGGCGTCGAGACCGGCATGCGGTTCGTCGAGCAACCACAACTCGGGTCGACGAGCCGCGAGACACGCGAGTGATGTGCGGCGACGTTGACCGGTCGACAATCGTGAGACGCGAACGGTGCGCAAGCGTCCGTCGACACCGAGAGCGGCCATCGCCGTCTCAGCATCATGTTCGGAGGCGCCGCAGGCGCGAGTCCAGAACCGCACGTTGTCCTCGACGGTGAGGTCCTCGTAGAGCCCGGCACCCTGTGTGAGGAGACCGACGCGTCGCCGCACCGGTCGACGATCTGCGGTGAGATCCACACCCAGCACGATCGCCGAGCCCGCGGTGACCGGGACGAGGCCTGCGAGCAGTCGCAGCAGCGTGGTCTTTCCCGCGCCATTGGGGCCGCGGAGCAGCACGACGGAGCGGTGGTCGACGTCGAGGTCGACACCGGCCAGTGCGGGGAACCGGCCGAGCAGGGCCACCGCCCCCCGGAGGTGCACCACCGAACCGGCCCTCGGGGAAGTGTCGTCGGGCTCCATGGGGTGTGCGGAGGGTACCAACGGCACCCGAGGCGGGGCCATGTGAGCAGTTCACTAGGGTCTCGCCGTGCAGTGGTGGAGCGCAGTGGGCGCACTCGGACGCTTCATGATGCGGGCGGGGGCGGTGATCCTGCTGTTCGTCGCCTATCAACTCTGGGGAACGGGTCTGGCGACCATGCGGGCCCAGCACGACCTGACTCGCACGTTCGACGCGCTGCTCGCTGCGACACCGACGACGACTCCACCCACGACACCCACGTCGGCGGCCACGACCCCCACCATCGCGCCCACCACCACGGTGGCGACCGCGCCCGTCGATCTTCCGCCGCCCGAACCCGGGAGTCCGGTGGGACGACTGTCGATACCGCGCATCGGCGTCGACAAGATCGTCGTGCAGGGCGTCGATCTCAAGTGGTTGCAGAAGGGGCCGGGCCACTTCCCCCAGACCCCGTTGCCGGGCCAGCCGGGCAACAGCGCGATCGCGGGCCACCGGACGACCTATGACGCGCCGTTCAACCGGATCGACGAGCTCGATCCCGGGGACACGATCACGGTCACCACGGTGCAGGGCACGTTCCTCTACGTCGTCGACGCCCACCCGGGTGAGCGCGGCATGGAGGGCCACCGCATCGTGGGACCCAACGATGTGTCGATCCTCGATCAGGGTGCCAGCAACAAGCTCACCCTGATGGCCTGCAATCCCAAGTTCAGCGCGTCACAGCGGATCGTGGTGACCGCGACCCTCACCTCACCGCCGGCGCCACCGACGCCGCTTCCGACCGACATGGGCGTCACCACCGACGCGTCGATCGACGCGCTCGCCGGTGGTGACCCATCGGCATGGCCAGTGGCGATGCTGCTGTCGGCCATCACGATCGCTGCGTGGTTCGGAGTGTGGTTCGCGGCGCGACGCTGGAAGCGCCTTCCCTCGTACCTGCTCGGCACGCCCGTCGTACTCGTCCTCATGTTCTTCGCGTTCGAGCAGATCGCGAAGCTCCTTCCGGCCTCCTACTGACATGACACAGACCTCTCCCGCCACTCGGCCGCTTCCTCCATTCATCGCCGCTCTGCTAGCGCTCGCAGTTGGCGCCGTACTGGTCACCGCGTGTGGTGGAGGCTCGAAGTCGTCGACCCCGAGCGCGTCGACGACCACCTCGGTCGCCGCGGCCAAGGCCGGGGCCGAGACCACCACCACGCTCGAGCCCGAGGGAGGCGTGGGACGCACCTTCTACGTCTACGGGCCTACCGTTGGTGACTGCATCGACCTGCGCCGCATCGCCGACCGGCGGGCCACCACCACCAGGGCCAAGCCCGGGGTCGACGCCACACCACGGGCCGACGATCAGGTGATCATCCGCTTCGGCTGCGATCTCCCCCACCAGTACGAGGTGATCTCGGTGGTGAACGCCGGACTCGCGGCCGGCACGCCCGTCACCACCGAAACGCTGACCGCGTCGGCGAAGCGGCTCTGTCCCGCGGTGTTCGCGACCTACATCGGCGCGCCCTACCAGTCGTCCCAGTACGAGGTCGGATGGGTGTTCCCCGACCCCGCGTCGATCGGCCGCGGTTCGCAGACGATCGGCTGCCTGGCGTTCAATCCCGACGGCAAGCTCACCGGCTCGGTACGCGACACCCGACGCTGACGCGCGTGCGGCGCGCGCAGTCGCGCGGCGAGCGCGGTATCCACCCCTCACGCGCGGCGCGCCTCTAGCGTTCTGGGACATGGTGCTGTTGCTCGCGGCGTTCGTGCTGTCCGTCGGACTCACCATCGCCCTCATCCACAGTGTCGAGAACTCGCCGTCGCGGCGTTGGCTGACCGGCCGTGCGGGGAACGTCGAGGTCACCGCCGGCGCCGAGCGCCTGCCGATCGGCGCCGATGCCGCGCTGTGGTCGATCGTCGAGGCCGTGCCCGACCCGCGAAACCACCTCGCCCTCACTCGCGATCTGACTGGCGAGGTACGCATCGCCGGCACCCTGCTCGACCCCGAGTTCCGAGCCAGCACCGTGGCTCCCCCTCCCCGCCCCGTGCCGGCAGGCGGTAGTTCGGTGCGGATCATCCCGGCCCCTGCGGCCGCCGCGATCGATGCGATCGAGGCCGAGCACGCAGCGCGGGACGCGTCCCGCACCGAACGCGCCTCCTGACGCTCAGTCGTCGATCGCGAGCGCAGCGAGCGTCGCCCACGACTGTGGGATCGCGCCGAGGCCCTCACCGTCATCGGGCGCCCAGTACTCGGCCCACTGGGAACGCTGCGCGCCCTCGCGCAACATCGACGCGAACCGGCGCCGCTCGTCGATCCGATCGAGTCGTCGCGCGGCGACCATGAACAGATAGGTGAGTTGCGGCCACGCCGGGCCGCGCCAGTACTCGGTCGCGGCGAACGACGGCTCATCGCGATGCACTCCGGCTGGACCGCATGCTCCGCCGAACGCCGCGTCGTCGAGCAGTTCGGCGAGGGCCGATGCACGATGCCGTGGGTCGATGGGTACGAGCACCGGGAGCAATGCGTCGAGGACGCGGGTGCGACCCGAGGTGGCGCTCGCATCGCCGGTGTCGACCCATGTACGGAGCTCGTCATCCCAACGCGTGTCGAGGGCGGCCGCGAGGTCGAGGGCGCTGGCTCGCAGAGCCTCGTCGCCAGTGACCTCGGCCAGTTCGAGGGCGTTGAACGCAACCAGGGCGGTGAATCCGCAGCTGCCGACCACGAACTGCTGGTTCGAGAGCGGTGAACCGGCGGGAGAGAAGTCGATCGATGCCACGAGTTCGCTCTTGCGGGCGCGCCAGCGATCGAACGACCAGTCACCGGGACACCAGTGGTCCCATCGGGGGCAGTTGTCTCCGCCGCTCTCCCACGGGTGACACAACGAGATGAGTCCGTCGATGCGCGGACGGGTGTCGAGCAGGAAGCGCAGCCCACGGGTCGCTGGCTCGACCAGCGCGTCGACATCGATGCTGCGTGCGGCGAGCTCGCGGATCGCATGACCGAACATCGGCGGTTGGGTGATGCACGACTGCTCGTCGCGACCCCACAGATCTGCATGCGCCGACGGATCGAACTCGTAGTCCATGTGGGGAACGAAGCCGTCCGTGTTCTGGGTACGGAAGAGATGTGCGAGTTCCGAGACGGCACGATCGGGTTCACCGAGTTCGGCCCACACGATCGAGTGGAAGCAGGAGTCCCACAGCCACTGGAACGGATACACGCGCGAGTTGGGCACCGTGTAGCCGGCGGCTCGCCAGTTCGAGTCGAGCACGGCCCGGGCTCCAGCGATCAGCGGGTGCGTGTCATGATCGGCCACGACACCTCCCCTTCACCATGGCCACCTGCGCGTTCCTCTCCTTCCGCCTCGGCGGCACCGACGGCGTCTCGATCGTCGCCGACCACTGGATGCACGCGTTCACGGACTTCGGGTTCGAGGTTCGCACCGTCGCTGGTGAGGGACCGGTCGACTCGACCATCGCCGATCTCGCCATCGGTCGTTGGCCCGATGGGGCGGCCGGGCTCGCGGCGAGCGAAGCCG
>CAYVUO010000028.1:13632-16446 GCA_964454715.1 uncultured Bifidobacterium sp.
TGGATCGACGCGCTCGCGGATCGTCTCGTCGCCGCGCTCGCCGACTGCGATCTGGTGGTGGTTGAGAACCTCGGCACGATCCCGATGAACCTACCGGCTGCGCTTGCGACGATTCGGGCCCGCCGGGGACGCCCGACCATCTGGCACCACCACGACCCTGCGTGGCAGCGCGAGCGCTATGCGGGAGTCGAGATGCTGCCCGTCCACGACCCCGACAGCCCGTGGGTGCATGTGGTGATCAACGATGCGACCCGCCACGAGTTCGCAGCGCGTGGCATCGATGCGATCACGATCCGCAATGGCTTCGACACCGATGCGCCCAATGGAGATCGTTCGCCACAACGCCATGCACTCGACGTCGCGCCCGGCGAGCGGCTGTTCGTCCACCCCGTGCGCGCCATCCCCCGCAAGCGCATCGATCGCGCCATCGAGGTGGCTGCGGCCTGCGAGGCCACCTACTGGCTCACGGGTCCGCCCGAGGAGGGATTCGGCGACGAGTTGGAGCGCCTGCTCGACGACGCTCGTGGCCACGGTGTTCGGGTCATCCACGAGCCCGCCCGCTCCCTCGCCGATCTCTATGCCGCGTGCGACGCCGTGCTGTTCCCGAGCGACTTCGAGGGATTCGGCAATCCCCCGATCGAGGCGGCGATCCATCGTCGCCCCGTCGTGGTCGGCCACTGGCCCGCCGCCGACGAACTGCGAACCCTCGGATTCCGCTGGTTCGATGCCGACCACGCCGACGTCCTCCGCAGCTGGCTCGACCACCCCGACGAGAGGCTGCTCGAGCGCAACGCCCGCCTCGCCGCCGAGCATCTCTCGCTCGGAGCGATGGCCGGCGCGCTGCGCGAGCTGCTCGATGGGGCAGGCTGGTTGCCATGACCGACGAGCGACCGACCCCTGTCGACCCCGTGCGAGAGCGTCGGGCGCGAATCGCTCGCATCGCCAGCACCGCGCAACGAGTGGGTTACCTGCTCTTCCTGCTCGCGATGGTGGTGTTCTTCATCGGTTTCTTCACCAGCTTCACCAGCGGTCTCGTCACCGTGATCGTGATCGCGCTCGTGGTCGGATCGGTGCTCCTCGCACCAGCGATCGTGACCGGTTACGCGGTGAAGGCAGCCGAGCGCGAAGACCTCGAGATGGGTCGCTGATCGACTACTGCGGAGCCAGACCGCGCAGGCCGTACCACGCGATCGACGCGACCTGACGTCCGAGTTCGTCGGCGTCGAGGTCGATCTCCTTGTCGAGCCACCGACGACACGAGCTCTCGCCGACTCCGACGATTCCGTAGGCGAGCAGACGCCTGAGTTCCGGGGTGATGTCGACGCCCTCGACTCGCACGAACTCCGCGATCGAATCGGCCAACTGACGCTGGGCGCGGGCGAGTGACTCGGCGAACTCAGGATCGCGTCGCACCTCGCTGTCGAACAGCACGGTGAAGCCGTCACGGTTCTGATCGACCCACCGGAACCACGCGACGAAACCCTCTTCGACCTGACGACGCGGACCGTCGGCATTGGCCGCAGCGTCGTGCAGCACCCGCGACAGACGATCGGCGAGGTCGGTGAGCAGTTCGAGGAACAGGTCGCGCTTCGACGCGAAGTGCTGGTAGAGCACGGGCTTGGTGACACCCGCCGCTTCGGCGATGTCGTTCATCGACGCGTCGTTGTAACCCTGACGGGCGAACGTGGCGAGGGCCACGTCGAGGAGTTGCTGTCGCCGTTCGCCGGCCGGAAGTCGGGTGCTCATGGTTCCGGCCGGCGACCGGCTCAGAGTCCCGACTTCTCGAGGATGTGCACGCCGCAGGCCGAACCGAGGCCGATGACGTGGGCCAGTCCGACCTTGGCGCCCTCGATCTGGCGCGGACCGGCCTCACCGCGCAGGTGATGGCAGATCTCCCAGATGTTGGCGATGCCGGTGGCAGCGATGGGATGACCCTTCGACTCGAGACCACCCGACACGTTGACCGGGGTCGAACCCGTGCGATGGGCCGCGCCCGACTCGAAGAAGTCGACGGCGCCGCCATCGGGGCACAGCATGAGGTTGTCGTAGTGCACGAGCTCGGCCGTGGCGAAGCAGTCATGCAGTTCGACGAGGTTGAGGTCCTCCGGTCCGACGCCAGCCTGCTCGTAGGCCGTGATTGCGGCACGACGGGTGAGCGTGTTGACGTCGGGCAGGATCTGGCACGCCTCCTGGTACGGATCGCTCGTGAGCACCGAGGCCGACACCTTGACCGCACGACGCTGCTGCTCCTTCGACAGCGTGCGCAGCTTGGCTCCCGACACGATGACCGCAGCGGCGGCACCGTCGGAGTTGGCCGAGCACATGGCGCGAGTGTTCGGGTAGGCGATCATCGGTTCGCCCATGATCTGCTCGACCGACATGTCCTTCTGGATCGCGGCGAGCGGGTTGAGCGTCGAGTTCTTGTGGTTCTTCTCCGAGATGCGGGCGAAGAGCTCGAACTGTTCACCGGAGTAGGGGTGCTTGTGCAGGTACTCCATGCCCACCTGCGCGAACACGCCGGGCATCATGTCGGTGCCGAGCTTGCCCTCGAAGCCGGAGACCGCGCCGTAACGACCGGTGCGCGTCCATTCCTCGCTCTTTGCCGCGCCGAAGCCGGCGCCGAGCATGCCGGCACCCGAGAGCTTCTCGACGCCGACGGCGAGACCCATGTCGCACTCACCGGACTTCACGGCCATGATCACCGTGCGGATCGCGGTGGCACCCGTGGCGCACGCGTTCGCGACGTTGTAGACGGGCACACCGGTCTGACCGATCTGCTTCTGCAACTGCTGGCCGATGCCGGCCGCAGCACCC
>CAYVUO010000029.1:0-2302 GCA_964454715.1 uncultured Bifidobacterium sp.
GGTCTCGTCGGTCAGCAGTTGTTCGCCGGTGAGGCCACCCGACTCGGCTACATGACCGACGAGGCGGCCGAGGGTCGCGATTCGTTCCTCGAGAAGCGCGATCCCGACTGGTCGGCGTTCCCCTGGTACTACTGAGCGAACCGCGTCACCGCGTCGTCACGACGACGACGACGCCGAGCAACGCGATCACCACGCCGAGCAACTGCTCACGCTGCAGACGTTCGTGATGGAACTGTCGCGCGAGGACGAGCGTCGTGACCGGGAACATCGACGAGATCGCTGCGATGATCGGCAACGAGCCCGAATGGGTCGCCACGCCGTAGAGGGTGACGGCGCTGATGTCACCGAGTCCCGCCAGCACGATGAGCGGGATGGACGGTCGATCGGGAGTGCGGCGAGCGCCTCGAAGCAACACGATCGGCACCAGCGCGATGAGGTAGGTGACGCGCATCGAGACGAGCGTCGGGTACGCACTCTCATGACTTCCCTCGGCGACGGCGACGAGCGATACCCCGATGCCCGCGGCAGCGGCGAGCGCGAGGAGCACGGGCCGATGACCACCTTCACGGAAGTCGCGGAGGTTCGGTCCGCCGGCAAGCACCACGCCGACGATGGCGACGACGATGCCGAGGCCGCAGAGCAACGTCACGTCGGCACCGGTGGCGAGGCCGTAGACGACGGGGACCACCACCGAGGTGCTGGCGATGGGGGCGACGACACCCATGACGCCGGTGGCGAGACCCTGGTAGAGCGCGACGATGCCGAGTGACGCGCCGAGTCCTGCGACCGCTCCCCATCCGATGGTGTGGGCGTCGAACGTCGTCTCACCCGACAGCAGCATCACCGTGACGATGACCGGGAGCGCGACGAGGCTCGACCAGAGGAGCACCGTCGCCGACGGCAAGCGGCGCGAAACGGTTCCGCCACAGAAGTCCGCACTCCCCCAGAGCAGTGCGCAACCGAACGCGAGGAGGATCGGCATCAGAGCACTCCACCGATGCGGGCCACGACGGCACGAGCACGACCCGAGAGATCGGAGTGGGCTTCGACCTCGGTGAATCCGGCGCCGACGGCCAGTTCCTCGACGATCGGCACCTGAGTTGGCGCCATCTCCAGCACGAGCGAGCCGCCAGGGGCGAGCCATTGGTGTGCACCGGACACGATCAGACGCAGGTCGTCGAGTCCTTCGTCACCGGCGTAGAGCGCCTCGAGTGGCTCCCACTCGCGCACGATCGCGTCGACCTCGTCACCGGTCGCGACATACGGAGGATTGCTCACGATCACATCGATCGCACCACGCAATCCGTCGTCGAGCGCGTCGAACCACGAGCCCTCGACGATCGATACCCGTGTCGCGGCACGACCGAGCCCGGTGAGGTTGGCCCGAGCCACTGCGAGTGCATCGGACGATCGATCGGTGAGCATGACCTCGACCCGTTCACGCTCAGCGGCGATCGACAGTCCGATCGCGCCCGAGCCGGTGCCTAGATCGACGACCAACGGACGTCGATCGCCAACGGTCATGACGCGATCGACCTCGGCCAGCGCGAGGTCGGCGACGACCTCGGTCTCGGGCCGCGGGATGAGCACCCGAGGATCGACGAGGAGGTCGAGCGTGCGGAATCCCCATCGGCCGAGCACGTACTGCAAGGGTTCACCGCTGAGGCGACGTTCGACCATGAGGTCGTAGAAGTGCATGCCGCGCTCGGTGACGAGTTCGTCGAGGCCCAGCACGTACTCCGCTCCTTCGAAACCGGAAGCGCGTTCGATGATCCATCGAGCCTCGGCCGCGGGCGACGCGGCGACACCCGACCGAGCGAGACGGTGCTCGCACTCGGTGAACAACTCACCCCAGGTGTAGGTGCCGTCGTCGCTCATCAGGACTGGTCGCGGAGTTGCTCGGCCCGCTCGTCGGCGATGAGCGCGTCGACGACCTCGTCGAGTTCGCCCCCGAGAACCTTGTCGAGCTTGTAGAGGGTGAGGCCGATTCGATGGTCAGTGAGCCGGTTCTCCTTGAAGTTGTAGGTGCGCACCTTCTCCGAGCGCCCTCCCCCACCGGTCTGCGCCCGACGAGCGCCCGATGCCTCGGCCGCCTGACGCTCCTGCTCGGCCTGTAGCAGACGACTGCGCAGGACGCGCATGGCCTTCTCGCGATTCTGGATCTGGCTCTTCTCGTCCTGCATGGCGACGACCACGCCGGTCGGAAGATGCGTGATGCGCACTGCGGAGTCGGTGGTGTTCACCGACTGACCACCGGGCCCGGACGATCGGTAGACGTCGATGCGCAAGTCGTTGGGATCGA
>CAYVUO010000029.1:2312-6832 GCA_964454715.1 uncultured Bifidobacterium sp.
TACCTCCTCGGCCTCGGGCAGCACGGTGACCGCGGCCGATGATGTGTGCACCCGACCCTGGCTCTCGGTCACGGGCACGCGCTGCACGCGGTGGGGACCGCCCTCGAACTTCATGTGCGTCCAGACGCCGTCGCCGCTGAGTCGGAACGTGAGGTCGCTGTAACCACCGAGATCGGACTGCTGGGCGTCCATGATCTCGAGCTTCCACCCCATCCGCTGTGCGTAGCCCCGATACATCTCGAACAGGTCACGGGCGAACAGGTTGGCCTCCTCGCCTCCTTCGGCACCGCGCACCTCGACGATGACGGCCCGGCCGTCATTGGGGTCCTTGGGGAGCAACAACACCTTGATCTCGTCGTCGAGACGAGCGATGTCGGCCTCGAGCGACGCGACTTCGACGCGGAGTTCCTCGCGGTCATCGCCGTCAGCATCGGTGAGCATCTCTCGTGCAGTGACGAGGTCATCGGTGGCTCGTTCGAGATCGCGGAGACGACCCACGAGCTCGCCGAGATCGCGGTAGCGACGACCGAGTTCGGCGTAGCGGGCCTGATCGGACAATGTCGCCGGATCGGCGAGCGCGGCCTCGACCTCGACCAGTTCCTTGGCGAACTGCGGAAGTCGTTCGAGCATGCTCATGACAGGGCTCGCCAGTCGCCGGACACCGTGACCACTTCGGCGGGGTCGAGCAGCATCGATGCGAGCCGACGCGTCATCGGATGGTCATCTCGTTCGGGCACCACGATGAGCAGGCGTGCCGACGCGTCGTACGACAGGCGCGCATCGGCGGCGGTGGGAACCACATCGAGATCGATTCCGACCGAACACGCAACGACCAGCGAACGACCTTCGTGATCGACTCCGAATGCGATGGCCGCTCCCGAATCCTTGACGCTCTCCCGCGCCACGGGCGGAGCGACGGGGCGCAGTTCACGCGCACCCACGAGCGACGGCTCGGCCACGACCCGCCATCGCAACCAACCCTCGGGAGCGAGTCGCCGCAGCGGATGGGCCTCGGCGTAGGCCCTCCGCACGGCATCGACACTGTCGATCACCGACTGCAGGGCCTGTTCGGTGGGGAGGTTCCCGTGTACGAGCGTGAACGACTCGCGATCATGTCGACCGACACCGACCTCGAGCCGCGCTCCGTCGGCATCGCTCACGACCCGAGCGATCTCGAGGCCGCGCAGTTCGCCGCGGATCTCACCGTGCTCGATCGACACATCGACTCCGGCTCGTTCGAGCACGGAGATGAGTTCGAGCGCTTCGGGCGGTGGCAATGGTTGTTCGCGGATCGGAGCCGGCGTTGCTGCGACGAGTGCACGACCATCGACACGCCACACGTCGATCGGTGTGCGGAAGAGTTCGGCGCGACGAGCGACGAGACCGGCGAGTTCGACGTCGTCGACCATCACGTTGAGCGTGGGGGCCTGGCGAGTGGCGGCCCACGCGATCGCTCCCCCGAGCCCACGCGCGGGATCGGCGTCGAGCAGCACCCACGCATCGCCATCGACGAGGGCCGCGGCTCCACCCGGGAACGGTGCGAGCGCGATGTGGACACCACCGAGATGATCGGCGACCAGGGCGCGAGCCTTCACCGCGACGAGTCGCGAACGTTGCTCCGGATCGGTGGGGATGGGACGCTCCCGACCTTCGTGACGTCGGGGCGAGCCGCTACTTGCGGCGTCGGCCGTAGCGCTTCTCGAACTTCTCGATGCGGCCGCCGGTGTCGACCAGCTTCTGCTTGCCCGTGTAGAAGGGGTGGCACTCGTTGCAGAGTTCCGAGGTGAGCTCGGCCTTGGTCGAACGCGTGGTGAAGGTGTTCCCACAGGAGCACTTCACGGTCGCCTCGACGTAGTCGGGATGGATGTCGGCCTTCATGGCAGTGCGCTCCGGGGGATCTCGGCCAGCGAATGGAAGTCGTCCCCAGCTGGACTGGGGAGCGTCAAGTCTGCCGGGGCGGGGCCCCGGACCGCAATCCGGGCCCAGAAGCGCCCGGGAACCGGCTCAGCCCTTGCCGACCTCGGTGAGGAACTCATCGTTGGTGCGGAAGGATCCGAGACGATCGATGAGCATCTCGAGCCCGGGAGCGGCACTGCCCCCGTCGGCCAGACCGGCCAGCACCCGCCGCAACTTGTGCACCTGCTGGAGCTGCTTCTTGTCGTAGAGCAGTTCCTCATGGCGGGTCGACGAGGCCTCGACGTCGATGGCGGGGAAGAGTCGACGCTCGGCGAGACGACGATCGAGACGGAGCTCCATGTTGCCGGTGCCCTTGAACTCCTCGAAGATCACCTCGTCCATGCGCGAACCGGTCTCGACCAGCGCACTGGCGAGGATCGTGAGCGAGCCGCCCTCCTCGAGGTTGCGCGCTGCGCCGAAGAACCGCTTGGGCGGATAGAGCGCGGCGGGGTCGATGCCGCCCGACATGGCGCGCCCGGTGGACGGCGACGCCAGGTTGTAGGCGCGGGCGAGTCGGGTGATGCCATCGAGGACGACGACGACGTCGCGCCCCTCCTCGACCATTCGCTTGGCCCGCTCGATGACGAGCTCGGCCACCTGCGTGTGTTCCTCGGCCGGACGATCGAAGGTCGATGCGACGACCTCGCCCGACTTCACCGAACGCCGCATGTCGGTGACCTCCTCGGGCCGCTCGTCGACGAGCAGCACCATGAGGTGCACGCCGGGGTTGTTCTCCTCGATCGACTTCACGATCTGCTTCATGACCGTGGTCTTGCCCGCCTTCGGCGGAGCCACGATGAGACCACGCTGACCCTTGCCGATCGGTGCGAGCAGATCGACGATGCGCGTCGTCATGTTGTAGGGCTCGTCACGAGTCGACAATGTGAGTCGTTCGTCGGGGAAGAGTGGGGTGAGTTCGTCGAAGCGACGACGATCTCGCGCCGCTTCGGGCTCACCACCGTTGACCGAATCGATGCGCAGCAGCGCCGGGTTCTTCTCGTTGCGCGCCGCAGGCCTGCTGGCACCGGTGATGTGATCGCCACGACGGAGCGAGAACTGACGGGTCTGCTTGACCGAGACGTACACGTCCTCACGACTGGGCAGGAACCCGTTGACGCGGATGAAGCCGTAGCCCTCATCGCGCAGATCGAGGATGCCGGCGACCTCGATCGGCTCGCCGCTCCAGGGTTCGTCGGGACGATCGCCGGTGCGCTCACCGCCGCGATCGCGCCCACGCCGGCGCCGGCGACGGCCGCCGCCCTCCCCATCGAACTCGTTGCCGTTGCCCGCGCCATCGTCATCGCCGTCACCGTCGTCATCGCCCGGAACATCGTCGAAGACGTCATCGGGAGTGGGCACGACCTCGGGCTCCGACGGCGCGACGACCGGCGCCTGCTCGGCTGTGGGTGCATCGTCGGTCTTGACGACCTTCGGGCCGCGCTGGCGGCGCGCCGGTGCCGGTGCGCTGTCACCACCTCCGGTGAGATCGACGATCATGTCGATGATGTCGGCCTTCTTGGCGCGTGCGCCGGGCTTGCCCCCGAGCGCCGTCGCGATGGTGACCAGCTCGTCACGATCCTTGCCCTCGAGTGCGCTGCGGTCGTCGGAGTTCGCCATGGTGTCCTCACAGTGGCCGCGCACGACGCGGGCCGTCGGTGTGTCCGGATGCTGGTTGTGGTGCTGGATGAACTGCTGGGTGTGGGGTGAGCATCACCGACGGTGATGCGGTCCGCCGGACGGCGGGGAGACGACCTCGAAGGTCGACGACGACAGGCTAGCGATGCTGCGCCGACGCGGGCCAGCGATCAGCGAGCGAGCAGACGTCCCATGAGTTCATGACCCACGACGATCGGGCGATCGGCCACATCAGCTTCGGTGTAGAGGCCACCGGCGACGGGTTCGGTCGAGTCGAAGAGCATGTAGGGCACATCGGCAGGAGTGTGCGTCCGAAGGGCGATCGGCGTGGCGTGATCGGGCAGCATCAGCATCCGCCACGGACCCATCTCATCGAGTGACTCGACGAGACCGGCGAGGATGCGCGAGTCCCAGTTCTCGAGCGCACGCACCTTCTCGACGACGTCGCCGGCGTGGCCCGCCTCATCGGTGGCCTCGACGTGGATGACGAACAGGTCGAGACCGCCGTCGAGCGCGCGCAGTGCACAATCGCGCTTCCCCTCGTAGTCGGTGTCGTAGTAACCGGTCGCGGTCGGGAGATCGACGACCTCCATGTCGGCGAGACGACCGAGACCGCGCACGAGATCGACACCGGTGACGAGACCAGCACGCTTTCCGTACGCGTCGAGGAACGACGGCATCGTCGGCATGAAGCCCTGACCCCACAACCACACCTGAGTGGCGTCGATGTCGAAACGCGAGAGCACATCACGCGACGCATCCATGATGCGCTGCAGGTTCGGCGCCGCTGGGCCCGTGGGCCAGACCGCGGGCTTGCCGGTGAGATCGTGGGGCGGCGCGCAGTCGGCATCGGACCAGTCGCCGGGCGCCACCATGATGTGGCGGTACTGCACGCCCGGGGGGAACTCGACACCATCGCCACCTAGTTC
>CAYVUO010000029.1:6842-16333 GCA_964454715.1 uncultured Bifidobacterium sp.
GCGCCGGCCTGCTCGTTGGTGGGATGCCCGCCCGCGAAGTCGACCATCGTGCCGTCGGCGCCGACGGTGGAGAGGTTGCAGCGATAGACGACCTGATCGGAACGCAGTCGCAGACCGAGTGCGGCCGCCTCGATGGGTGCACGACCGGTGTGGTAGCGCGCGGGGTCGTAGCCGAAGATCGACATGTTGCCGACGTCGGAACCCGGGGGCATGCCCGTGGGGATGACCGCGGCACGCCCGAGTTCGGCGCGACGAGCGAGCGAGTCGAGTACCGGAGTGTTCGCAGCCTGCAACGGTGTGAGACCGCCCAGTTCGGCGAGCGGTTCGTCGGCACAGCCATCGGGGACGCAGACCACGTACTTCATGAGGAGCAGTCTGCCGCGTGGCGAGCCCCGACCGTGCGTCGGATGCCGAAGAGCCCCGTCAGGCGTCGAGGATGGACTCGATGCGGCTCCGAACGTCGACGTAGTCCGAGCTGATGACCTCGAAGCGTTCGGGCCGGTCGAACAGGTCGGCGAGGTGGGCCGGCAGCCCGGGACGTTCGCCGGAAGCGGCCTCGACGGCATCGGGGAACTTCGCCGGATGGGCGGTGGCCAGCACGACCATCGGTACCGATCGATCGGCGCGCTGGTCGATCGCGGCGCGAAGGCCCACGGCGGTATGGGGATCGATGAGCATGCCCGTGCGTTCGTGGAGCTCGGCGATCGTGGCGGAGGTGGCGGCATCGTCGACCCGACCGGCCGACCAGTGCTCGGCGAGCAGGTCGAGTCGGTCGGCGGGCAACGACACGGTGCCCTCGGCGCGGAACTGAGTCATGAGTTCGGCGATCGCTGCGCCATCACGTCCATGGATCTCGAAGAGCAGCCGTTCGAGATTGGATGAGACCTGGATGTCCATGCTCGGGCTCAGCGTCGGGTGCACCTCACCGATGGTCATGATGCCGGTGGTGAGGAAGCGGGTGAGGATGTCATTGCGATTCGACGCAACGACGAACTGCGAGATGGGCACGCCCATGCGCTGCGCGCCGTAGCCGGCGAACACGTTGCCGAAGTTGCCGGTGGGCACCGAGAAGGCGACGGGTCGACCCTCTGCTGCGCCCAATGCGACCGCGCTCGTGACGTAGTAGACGATCTGCGCCATCACTCGCGCCCAGTTGATCGAGTTGACGGCCGAGAGGTTCCGCTGATCGCGGAAGGAATCGTCGGCGAAGAGGGCCTTCACGATGTCCTGGCAGTCGTCGAAGGTGCCCTCGACCGCGAGGTTGTGCACGTTGGCCGACGGAACCGTCGTCATCTGACGACGCTGCACATCGGAGACGCGGCCATGCGGATGGAGGATGAACACCTCGGCGCTCGCTCGGTCGCGCAGAGCCTCGATCGCGGCCGAACCGGTGTCGCCCGAGGTCGCACCCACGACGGTGACGCGTTCACCGCACCGAGTGAGCTCGTGGTCGAACAGACGACCGACCAACTGCAGTGCGATGTCCTTGAACGCGAGTGTCGGACCGTGGAACAGCTCGGCGAGGTGGATCCCATCACCGAGGTCGACGAGGGGCACCACATCGGGATGGGCGAACGTTGCGTAGGACTCGTCGACGATCTGCGCGAACTCGTCGCGACTCATCGCTCCGGCGACGAAGGGCCACATGACATCGCAGGCCACCTCGGCATACGACGCACCGGCGTAGCGCTGGAGGTCGGCGACGGTGAGCGACGGCCAGTGGCCCGGCACGTAGAGGCCGCCATCGCGGGCGAGCCCGGCGAGCAGCACATCGGCGAAGCCCAGTTCGGGCGCGGCGCCCCGCGTGCTGACGTAGTTCATCGGCGCGTCGGTCATCTCACTGGGCCTCGTCGGTCAGCACGCGCAATGTGCTGCCCACGCGGCGCACGGTGTCGAGCGAGGAGATGGCAGCGATCGTGGCGCGGACGTCGATCTCGGCGGCCGGATGCGTGATGAACTCGAGTCGGGCGACGGCGGCATCGGGTGCCTCGGCGCGCGACTCCTGCTCCATGGACGCGATCGACACACCATGCTCACCGAAGACGCCAGAGATGGAGGCGAGCACACCGGGACGATCATCGACGTCGACGCACAGGTACCAGGCGCTCGAGAGTTCATCGGGTGACACGAACGACATGCGGACGAGGGAACCGATCGATCCGTGGGCGCCGCGCTGCAGATTGATCGCCGCGTCGACGAGGTCACCCAGTACCGCCGACGCAGTGGGATCGCCGCCCGCGCCCCGGCCGTAGAACATCAGGTCACCCACCGCCGCGCCCTGCACGAACACGGCATTGAAGCTCTTGCGCACCGACGCCAGCGGATGACTGGCGGGCACGAGCACGGGATGCACACGGGCCGAGAGGCGATCGCCATCGGCGCCGTCGAAGCGTTCGGCGACGGCGAGGAGCTTGATGACGTAGTGATGACGCGCCGCGAACGCGATGTCGGCGGCGGTGATCGACGAGATGCCCTCGCACGACACATCGTCGGCCGTCACCTCGGCGCCGAATGCCATCGAGGCCACGATGGCGATCTTCGCCGCCGCGTCGTGACCCTCGACATCGGCCGTCGGATCGGCCTCGGCGTAGCCCAGCGCCTGGGCCTCTGCCAGCGCGTCGCCGTAGTCGGCGCCGCGTTCGGCCATCTGCGTGAGGATGTAGTTGGTCGTGCCGTTGACGATGCCCATCACGCGCTCGACCGGTTCGGCCAGCAATGACTCTCGCAATGGCCGGACGAACGGGATTCCCCCGGCGACGGCGGCCTCGAACAGGAGGTCGACCCCGTTGGCCTCGGCCGCCGCGAACAGTTCGGGCCCATGCGCGGCGAGCAGCGCCTTGTTGGCGGTGATGACCGGCTTGCCCGAGGCCAGCGCGGCGAGCACGAGCGAGCGGGCGGGTTCGATGCCGCCCATGACCTCGACGATCACGTCGATCGTCGGATCGCCGACGATCGCGGCCGCATCGTCAGTGACCAGCGCTCCGTCGAGGGCCCGGGGGCGCGAGAGGTCGCGGACCGCTATCCGTGCCACCTCGAGAGTCAGGCCGGTGCGGGCCTCGACCGTGGCGCGCTGACGGGCCACGAGCGCGACGAGGGCCGAGCCGACCGTGCCCCCACCGAGCACACCGATGCGTACGAGCGATCCATCCACGTCGGGCAGGCTACCGGGGGCGGGCCCACCCCTCCGAAGCGGTTGTCAGCCCGTGATCACGCTCACCGTCGTCACGACGCCGGTGATCAACAGCAGGATCGTGACCATGCGCCGGAATCGGGGCGGATCGAGCCGGGGCCGCAGGCGATGACCCACGAAGAAGCCGAGGACCATCGACGGGATGGCGATCGCGATCGCAATGCCGGCGTCGACCGAGAAATGGCCCGTGAACGCGAACATCACGAGCGAGATCACGCCAGCGACCGAGAGCACCGTCGCGATCGTTCCGCGGAAGACCTTCGGGTCGAGGCGACGAGCGTGGAGCGCCATTGCGAGGGGTGGACCGTTCGTGGACAGCGATGTCGTGAGCACACCGGCGATGAATCCGGCGACGATGTCGACCGGTGTACTGGCGCGTTCGAGGGTGACACCGCGCAGGTCGACCACGATGAAGGTGAAGATCACCAATGCGAGCACGAACTTGAGTTCGCGCGATGTGGCGACATCGAGGATGACCAGTCCCAGCGGAAGACCGAACATCGCCGAGAGCAACAACCTCTTGACCGTCTGTCGATCGGCATGCGCGCGTTCGCTGATCGCCTGACCGGTGCTCGTCGTCGTACCGAGCGTGGCCGCGATGACGACTGCGAGTTCGGTGGGGACCATGAGCGACATGACCGGCACGGCCAGCAACGAGAAGCCGAAGCCCGATGCCGTCTGGACGGTGGCAGCGATCAGCACTGCGACCCCGATGAGGATGTACTGACTGGTGTGCAGCATCAGTCGATGTCGAGGATGAGCAGATCGTCGAGCGTCTCCCGACGCACCACGAGTCGGGCGCGGCCATCGGCGACGAACACGACGGCCGGCCGCGCAACCTTGTTGTAGTTGGATGCCATCGAGTAGCCGTATGCGCCGGTGACCGGGGTGGCGAGCACATCGCCCACGGCGAGATCAGCAGGCACATGTGCGTCGCGAACGAGGATGTCGCCCGATTCGCAGTGCTTCCCGACGATGGTGACCACACGGTCGCGCGCAGCGGTGGTCTCGCGTGGGAGGAACGCCTCGTAGGCGCTCCCGTAGAGAACGGGCCGCGGGTTGTCACTCATCCCGCCATCGACCGATACGTAGGTGCGGATGCCAGGGATCTCCTTGATGGTGCCGACCTCGTAGAGCGTGATCGCGGCCTGGGCCACGAGCGCACGTCCGGGCTCGGCGGTGACGTGCGCCGTGATGCCGGCATCGCGACAGGCTTCGTGCACCAGGCGACCCCACTCGGCGATGGATGCCGAGGTCTCGCCCTCGACATAGGCCACACCGAGGCCGCCGCCGATCGAGAGCTCGGGGAGCGCGTGCTGGTGGACGAACGGAGCGAGCGCCTCGATCGCCATCTGGAAGAAGCGTTCCTCGAACACCTGCGACCCGATGTGGGCATGGAGGCCGACGAGTTCGAGCGCGGGCGACGCGGCGGCGCGGGCAACCGCACGATCGGCCTCACCGGTGGAGAGCCCGAAACCGAACTTCGAATCGTCCTGTCCAGTGCGCACGAACTCGTGGGTGTGCGCCTCGACACCCGGCGTGATGCGCAGGAGCACCTTTGGCGCGACGAGACCCTCGGCCACCAGCGCCTCGATGCGATCGATCTCGTCGAACGAGTCGACGATGATGCGGCCGACGCCCTCGGTGATCGCGCGGCGGAGTTCGGCGGAGCTCTTGTTGTTGCCGTGCAGCACGAGGCGATCGGCCGGCACACCGGCGGCGCGAGCGACGTGGTACTCCCCCTCCGTCGACACGTCGAGGTTGCATCCCTCCTCGGCGGCAAGACGCGCCATCGCCGTACAGAGGAAGGCCTTGGTGGCGTAGTTGACGCCCGGTCCGAACGCAGCGACCGCCTCGCGGCAACGCGCACGGAGATGCGCCTCGTCGTACACGAACAGTGGGGTGCCGAACTCTCGTGCGAGATCGAGCACATCGCACCCGCCGATGCGCAGATGACCATCGACGGAGACCTCGGCCGTATCGGGGAGCAGCGACGCCGGAAGTGGGCTCATGTCACATCTGCTCGGGTGCACTCACGCCGAGGAGGTCGAGCCCGATGGCCAGACCGATCGCAGCGGCATCGGCCAGTTGCAGACGAGCCTGGGTGAGCTCGGGTGCGATCCCATCGCCGAGCACGTAGCAGTCGTGATGGAAGCCGTGCACAGCGCCAGCGAGCTCGCGCACCCAGGTGGTGATGCGATGGGGAGCGCGATCGTTGGCCGCCACGACGACGGTGTCAGGTAGTTCGGAGAGCGAACGCAGGACCTCGAGTTCGCGCTCGTGGGTGAGCAGCGAGAGGTCGGCGTCGCCGACCGGCGCGAGCGCGAACCCGCGCTCCGTGGCGTTGCGGAAGATCGACCGGAGCCGGGCGTACGCCATCTGCACGTAGTACACGGGGTTGTCCATCGCACGGCTGCGAACGATGTCGTAGTCGAACGTCTGGGTGGAGTCGATCGACTGCAACAGGTAAGTCAGGCGCGCCGCGTCGGAACCGACCTCGTCGAGCACGTCGGCCAACTCGACGATGTCGCCGGCCCGCTTCGAGAAGCGCACGGGCTCGCCGCCCTTGAGGAGGTTGACCAACTGGATGATGGCGCACTCGAGTTCGGCCGGATCGTGACCGAGGGACTGCATCGCCGCCCTCATGCGCGGCACGTAACCGTGATGATCGGCTCCCCATACGTCGATCAGCAGATCGAAGCCGCGTTCGAACTTGGTGCGGTGGTACGCGATGTCAGGGAGGAGGTAGGTGAACTCGCCATCGCTCTTGACGAGCACGCGATCCTTGTCGTCACCGAAGTCGGTGGAGCGCAGCCACACCGCGCCGTCGGCGTCGTACACGACGCCGTGGGCCCGCAGATCGGTGAGCGTGGCATCGATGGCACCGGTCTCGACCATCGATCGTTCGCTGAACCACGAGTCGAACATGACGTTCATGCGCTCGAGGGTGGCGCGGTGATCAGCTACGGCGCGCGCTTCTCCCCACTCCATCGGATCAGCGCCCTCGGGCATCTCGGCCGCCCACTCGACGATGTACTCGCCGCGATAGCCGCCCTCGGGGAGTTCCACGCCATCACGGCGAGCCGCGAGTGAAGCAGCGAACAACTGCATCTGGGTGCCGCGGTCGTTGAGGTAGTTCTCCCGCGACACGTCGTAGCCGGTGCGTTCGAGGATGCGCGCCAGCGAATCGCCGTAGGCCGCGCCACGGCCATGGCCGGCGTGGAGTGGACCGGTGGGATTGGCGCTCACGAACTCAACCAGCACGCGGGTGCCGGCACCGACGTCGGCACGCGCATAGTCGTCGCCCGCCGTGCGCACATCGACGAGCACGTCGTGCAGCCATGAATCGGCGAGGCGGAAGTTCACGAAGCCGGGCCCGGCGATCTCGACGGCGACGACATGTCGGGGTGGATCGGCGGTGATGATCTCGGCCACGCGACCGGCGAGTTCGCGCGGATTCCAGCCGGCGCGCTTGGCCGAGGCCAGGGCGACGTTCGACGACCAGTCGCCGTGTTCGCGACGCGCCGGACGCTCGAGGTGCACGACCTCGGGCACGGGTTCGATCTCGAGGGACTGGAGCGCGGCGCGCAGTGCGCCGGCGAGGGAATCGCGGATCACATCGGCTCCGAGGGCGGGTGGACCGCACGAACCCTAGTGGTGCGCGGTCTCGCACCACGCGACGATTGCCGCCCGCATGAGGGTGCGGCGCATGGGCAGTGACGAGCGGATGCGGTCGATCGGGACCGGGGACCTAGCATCGGGGGGGCATGACTCCCCCCAGCGAATCCACCACCTCCTCCACCGACACGATGCTCGTGCGCGGCGGACGTCCCGTAGAGGGCCGGATCCGTGTGCGCGGATCGAAGAACGCGCTGCCCAAGGCGATGGTGGCGTCGCTGCTCACCAGCGAGCCGTGCGTGCTCACCAACATCTCGAGCATCCGTGACATCGACGTCGTCGATGAGCTCGTCACCATCTCCGGTGGCACCGTCGCCCACGAGGCCGACTCGATCCACATCGTCTCGTCATCGTTCAAGGCGCTGAGCGAGGCCGATGTCAACCGCCTCCACGCCCTGAGCCGCATCCCGGTTCTCACCACCGCCGTCTCGCTCCATCGCACCGGCTACGCCATCGTCGCCGCTCCCGGCGGTTGCTCGATCGGCCCGCGCCCCGTCGACTTCCACCTCACGGTGCTCCGTGCCTTCGGTGCGCGCGACGACCACCACGACGGCATCGTCGAGCTCCGAGCCGATCGGCTGCGCGGCGCAAGGGTGCAGCTGCCGTTCCCGAGCGTCGGCGCCACCGAGCAGTTCCTGTTCGCGTCCGCACTCGCCGAGGGCGACTCGGAACTCACCAACGCGGCGATCGAGCCCGAGATCCTCGACCTCATCGCCGTGCTGCAGAAGATGGGAGCGATCATCTCGGTCGAACCCAATCGCACCATCCGCGTGCACGGCGTCGACCGCCTGGGCGGCTTCGAACATCGCGTCATCGGCGATCGACTCGAAGCTGCGTCCTGGGCATCTCTCGCACTCGCCACCGGCGGCGCGATCACCGTCGACGGAGTGCAGCAGCAGGAGCTCTCGACCTTCCTCAACATGTTCCGCAGGGCCGGCGGTGAGTTCACCATCGACGCCGACGGCGACACCATCTCGTTCCGCCGTGCCCGAGCGATGCTGCGCCCACTCGCCCTCGAGACCGATGTGCACCCCGGGTTCATGACCGACTGGCAGTCGCCGTTCGTCACCGCTCTCACCCAGGCCGACGGCGTGAGCGTCGTGCACGAGACCGTCTACGAGGATCGCCTCGGCTACACCGAGGCCCTTCGTTCCCTCGGGGCCCAGATCCAGGTGTTCACCGAATGCCTCGGCCCGACCCGGTGCCGCTTCGGCGCCGCGAACCATCGCCATTCGGCAGTGATCGTCGGGCCCACACCGTTGCGAGGCGCCGAGCTCGTGGTGCCCGACCTGCGCGCCGGCTTCTCCTATGTCATCGCCGCAGCAGCGGCCGAGGGTGAGAGCCTCATCCATGGTGTCGACCTCCTCGACCGCGGTTACTCGGACTTCCGCGAGAAGTTGACCGCCGTCGGCGTCGAGCACCGCTGACGATCCCGATCACCTTCCCAGTCGAGCGCGCAGGGCTAGCGTCCTGCGCATGAAGACGATCGGCAACATCCTCTGGCTCGTGCTCGCCGGCTTCTGGCTCGCCCTCGGCTACGCCATCGGCGGACTCGTGATGTGCATCACCATCATCGGGATCCCGTTCGGCATCCAGTCGTTCAAGCTCGCCGGGCTCGCGTTGTGGCCGTTCGGTCGCACTGCGGTGATGGGTCGCTCCGACGGATGTCTCGAGGTCGGCTTCAACATCATCTGGCTCGTGCTGTTCGGCTGGGGCATCTTCCTCGCGCACCTGGTCTCGGGCGCGCTGCTCTGCATCACCATCATCGGAATCCCGTTCGGCATCCAGGCCTTCAAGCTCTCGCTGCTCGCCCTGTGGCCCTTCGGCCGAGTGATCACCACCACCGATTCGAACGGCGCGTTCTACGGCTCGTGACCGGGATCCCGCGTGAACAGCGGCATGAGCCGCGTTGGCCGGGAGCGATCGCCCTCGTCCTCGCGATCGTGCTCTACGTGCTGCTCCCGCAGTCGCTCATCGTCGGGCCGAAGTGGCTGCTCCCCGTCATCGAGGGTGTGCTGCTGCTCGTCCTGATCATCGCCAACCCCGATCGCAGCGATCCCGACTCACGAATGTTGCGCACGCTGTCGATCGCACTCATAGCCGTACTCTCGATCGCGATCCTCACTGCGCTCGGGCTCCTCGTTCGAGATCTCCTCGACGAGCGCGACATCGAGGGCAAGCGACTGATCTATGCCGCTGTCGCACTGTGGTGGACGAGCGTCATCGTCTACGCACTCTGGTACTGGGAACTCGATGGCGGCGGGCCAGCACGTCGACACGACCTGCCCGAGCGCGACCGCGACTTCCTGTTCCCGCAACAATCGACACCCGAGGTGTTCAGCGATCCGTGGATGCCGTCGTTCTTCGACTACCTCTACGTGAGCTTCACGAACTCGACCGCGTTCGGCCCCACCGACTCGATGCCGCTCACGACACGGGCGAAGGCGCTCATGATGCTGCAGTCGGCGTCCGCGCTCGTCACCATCGCACTCGTCGCCGCCCGGGCCGTCAACATCCTCGCCTGAGCTTCGGAGCCCGACGCCGGGCTGCGGTAGGGTCTCGGCTCCCTGCCCTCGTAGCTCAGGGGATAGAGCATCGGCCTCCGGAGCCGTGTGCGCAGGTT
>CAYVUO010000030.1:0-5683 GCA_964454715.1 uncultured Bifidobacterium sp.
CGCCGGAGCGGCCTTGGGCGCGGGGGCCTTCTTCGCCGGTGCCGCCTTCTTCACGGCCTTCTTGGCCGGCGCCTTCTTCGCGGGGGCCTTCTTGGCCGGCGCGGCCTTCTTCACGACCTTCTTCGCCGGCGCCTTCTTCGCGGGGGCCTTCTTGGCCGGCGCCTTCTTCGCAGGAGCCTTCTTGGCCGGCGCGACCTTCCTCACGACCTTCTTGGCCGGCGCGGCCTTCTTGGCCGGAGCCTGCTTCGCCGCCGCCTTCTTGGCCGGAGCCTTGGCCGGAGTCGCCTTCTTGGCCGGCGCCTTCTTCGCTGACGTCTTGCGGGGCGTGGGACTCACAGGGGGATTCTCCGATGCTGGGGTGGCGAGCACGCCCGCCACGGGATCGGCGGAGGGTACGGCCCACCCCCGGCATCGTCAACCTGCCCCCACCGTCGGGGACGCCGGAGCCCACCCTCTACGCTTCGCCCATGCCGTTCGGCCCCATCGACCCCGATCTCGACCTCCCGGCCCTCGAGACCCGCCGCCTCGCCCAGTGGACCGCCGACGACCTGGCGGCCACAGTGCAGCGCCACCGGGCCGATGGGGAGCCCTGGATCTTCTACGAGGGTCCCCCCACCGCCAACGGCCGCCCCGGCCTGCACCACGTATGGGCTCGGGTGTTCAAGGACATCTACCCCCGCTTCCGCACGATGCAGGGCCGCTCGGTACCCCGCAAGGGGGGCTGGGACTGCCACGGTCTACCCGTCGAACTCGAGGTCGAGAAGGAACTCGGCCTGTCGACCAAGGCCGAGATCGAACAGTTCGGCATCGCCGAGTTCAATCGCCGGTGCCGCGAGTCGGTGCAGCGCTACGTCACCGACTGGACCGCTCTCACCGAACGCTCCGGCGTCTGGATCGACACCGCCGACGCGTACTGGACTCTCGACAACTCCTATGTCGAGTCGGTCTGGTGGCTCGTGCGCCAACTGTGGGACAAGGGTCTGCTCTACGAGGGGCACAAGGTCTCGCCGTATTGCGGTCGTTGCGGCACTGCGCTCTCGAGCCATGAACTCGGTCAGCCCGACGTCTATCGCGATGTCGTCGACCCGTCGGTCTACGTGCGCTTCCCCGTCGTCGATCGCGATGTCGACCTGTTGGTGTGGACCACGACCCCTTGGACCCTCATCTCGAACGTCGCCGCAGCCGTGGGCCCCGACATCGAGTACGTGCGCATCGCGTCCGAGGGCGAGCGCGATCTCGTGATGGCTGCCGCCCGCGCCGAGGAGGGTGCCGAGGTGCTCGAGCGGTTCACCGGCCGCGATCTCGTGGGCTGGCGCTACGAGCGACCCTTCGACGTGCTCGAGGCTCCTGCCGGGGCCGATGGCTGGCGTGTGGTCGCCGCTGAGTTCGTCACGACCGACGACGGATCGGGCATCGTGCACCTCGCCCCCGCGTTCGGTGAGGACGACGCACAGGTCGGCCGGGCCGAGGGCCTGCCCGTGCTCAATCCCGTCGATGGTGCCGCCTCGTTCGACGAGCGCGTGCCCCAGTTCTCCGGTCGCTTCGTGAAGGACGCCGACCGCGACATCATCGCTGACCTGTCGTCGCGAGGGCTCCTCGTGCGGGAGCAGGCCTACGAGCACAGCTACCCGCACTGCTGGCGTTGCAGCACGCCACTCATCTACTGGGCCAAGACCTCGTGGTTCGTGCGCACGTCGGAACACCGTGATCTGCTCATGCGCGAGAACGAGCGCATCGAGTGGCATCCCGAGTTCATCAAGCACGGCCGTTTCGGCAAGTGGCTCGAGGGCAACATCGACTGGGCCCTGTCGCGCGATCGGTTCTGGGGCACTCCCCTGCCGATCTGGCGCTGTGATCTCTCCGGTCACGAACACTGCATCGGCTCGGTAGCCGAACTCTCCGAACTCACCGGTCGCGATCTCACCGAGCTCGACCTGCATCGGCCGTACGTCGACGAGATCGCCTTCGCCTGCACCGCCGAGGGTTGCAGCGGCACCTCCACTCGCGTCGCTCCCGTGCTCGACGCGTGGTTCGACTCCGGCTCGATGCCATCGGCCCAGCGTCATCACCCGTTCGAGGGGGCCGACGAGTTCGACGGCGTCTTCCCCGCCGACTTCATCTGCGAGGCGATCGACCAGACCCGCGGCTGGTTCTACTCATTGCTCGCGGTCAACTCACTCGTGTTCGACTCCACCCCGTATCGCAACGTCGTCTGCCTCGCCCTCATCGTCGACGAGAACGGGCAGAAGATGTCGAAGTCCCGCGGCAACGTGATCGCGCCGTTCGACATCTTCGACACGCTCGGCGCCGACGCGCTCCGTTGGTACTTCTTCTCGTCGGGCCAACCCTGGACGCCACGCCGCGTCTTCCCCGACGGCATCCGTGAGGCCACTCGACAGACGCTCCTCACGCTCTGGAACGTCTTCTCGTTCTTCTCCACCTACGCCGACCTCGATGGGTGGACGGTCGACTCCCCCGCGGCCGAGCCCACGCACGTGCTCGATCGTTGGGTGCTCTCCGAACTCGATCGGACCGTCGCCGAGGTCACCGCAGCGCTCGAGGGTTTCGATGCCCTCGCTGGTGCCGGGGCACTCACGCGATTCATCGATGATCTGTCGAACTGGTACGTGCGCCGAAGCCGGCCCCGTTTCTGGAAGTCGAGCGACGCGTCGGCCCATCGCACCCTGCACGAATGCCTCGTCACGGTGTCGCAGTTGTTCGCGCCGTTCTGTCCGTTCCTCGCCGACGAGATCTACACCACGCTCACCGGCGAACGATCGGTGCACCTCTCCGACTGGCCGGCGCCGAAGGGCCGTCATGACGAGTCGCTCGCGGCATCGATGGAAGCCGCCCGCCGCCTCGTGGCCCTCGGACGCGCCGCCCGCACCGACGCGAAGGTGCGCGTGCGTCAGCCCCTCGCCCGGGCCCTGGTGCTGCACGACGGGGCCGAACTCGACGACGACATCGCTGCCGAGATCCGCTCCGAGCTCAACGTGCATGCGCTCGAGCGGCTCGACACCCTGTCGGGCCTTCTGCGATGGAACGTCGTGCCAAACTTCCGCACGCTCGGCCCCCGACTCGGCCCCAAGGTCAACGAGGTCAAGGCGGCGTTGTTCTCGGCCGATGGCAGTGCGCTGCGCTCCGAACTCGATGCCAACGGTTCGATCACCATCGCGGGTGAGGTCCTCACCGCCGACGATGTCGACATCCGTGCCGAACGCCACGAATCGCTCGCACTCGTCGAGGACGACGGATGGGCCGTGGCCCTCGATCTCGAACTCGACGACGCGCTCAGGGCCGAGGGCACGGCGCGTGAACTCGTGCGCGCGCTCAACGACCTGCGCAAGACCGCCGGTCTCGAGTTGTCGGATCGAATCATCGTCTCGATCGACGCCGACGACCCATTGCGTACCGTGATCGACGCGCACCGCGACACCATCGCCACCGAGGTTCTCGCCGAGCGGATCGACTTCGGTCAGGGCGATCGCACGATCGACCTCGACGACGTCGAGGTCTCGGTGTCGATCGAGCGCATCACGCGCCGCTGAGACTCAGCGTTCGAAGCGGGGCTCGTCGCCGAAGTCGGCGTCGAAGAAGCGACGCATCGCATCATCGGCGTCGTCATCGTCCTCGGCGAGGAACTCATCTTCGGTGAGGTCGAACACGGTGACCAACTCGGTCGGCGGACCGACGGGCTCATCGTCGAACAGACGGTTGCGCTCGGGCTCGGGTGTCGACACCGTCACCGGCGACGGAGCGGGCGTCGGCTCGGGCTCCACGATCTCGACCACCTCGTCGACGACCTCGGGGGTCGGCGTGAGCGACTCGATCACCGACGGCGTCACGGGCGGCGTGCCGACACGCAGCGCGGCGAGGTCGTCGAGCACGGCCTGGATGCGAGCGAGACCAGCAGCCAGCGTGGCCCGCTGCTCGAGCAGGAACGCTCCGAGCGCGTCGTTCTCGGCCAGCATCGAAGTGCGCGAACGTTCGAGATCACCCAATGACTCCTCGGCCTGCGCACGAGCCGAACCCAGGATGCGGACAGCCTCTGCCTCGGCATCGGTGAGCAACGCGGCGGCCTTGGCGCGTGCCTCGTTGACGGTCGAATCGGCGGTGCGCTGGGCCATGACCAACACCGAAGATGCTGCCTCGGCCTCGGCTTCGGCGTCGCGGGGGATGACGGGAGCGGCGACCGGGGCAGCCGGCGCTCCGGCACGAGCGGCGGCGAGGTCGGCCTCGAGCTCGGCGATGCGGGCCTGCAGACGGGCTTCGATGCGGTTGACGTTCGCTGCCTTCGCATCGGCGGCCTCGGCGTTGGCGGTGGCCTGACGCAACTTGTCCTGCAACTGCGCGACGGCGTCGCTCACCTTCTCGAGGAAGTTGTCGACCTCATCCGGGTCGTAGCCCTTGCGCGCGACCGAGAACCGGACGTCGGTGAGCAGGTGGGGAGTGGCCGGAGTCGATTCCATGGGCGCCGACACTAGCGGGGGCCCACAGGGTCGGCACGAGAGCTCCCCCGATGGCGGGAAGGATCAGCGAGGCACCCAGGCGATGATGATCTGGAGCACCAGGAACACGATCAGCGGAGAGAGATCGAGACCCATCCCACCCACGCGCAGTGGGGGAAGGAGTCGTCGGACCGGCCCGAGGACGGGCTCGGTCACCGCGAACAGGAACCGCCTGATCGACTCCATCACGCCGGGCCCGGACGGCGGGAACCAACTCAGCACGATTCGGGCGAGCAGGAGGAGCAGGTAGGCCTGCGCCGCGAAGTAGATCAGGTTCCACACAGGACTGGTCGATCAGTCCTCGAAGGTGCCGTCGGCCAGTTCGGCCCGATCGGACTCCGACACCTCGACCCCGGTCGGGATCACGAGGTAGATGCTGCCTCCGAGCTTCTGCATCTGACCGCCGAGGCCGTAGCAGAGGCCGCTCGAGAAGTCGATGAGGCGACGGGCGAGATCACGATCGGCGTCGGCGAGGTCCATGGCGACGGCGCGACCCTGCTTGAAATGGTCGGCGACCTCCTGCGCGTGCCCGAACACCGTGGGCTCGACCAGCATCGGACGCGACTCCACTCGACGGGCGACGGCACGCACTCGGGGCTTGGACAGATCCTCGCCGATCGGAACCGCGCGCACCGTGGGCTGCTCGTTGGGCTCGGGCGGCGTCGACATCACCGGCGCCTGCGGACGCACCGAGGTGGAGGGCCGGGGCGGAGCCGGGCGCGATGCCACGGGATCGGGCGGCGCCGGGCGATCGTCGATCACCGGGGCGTACTCGTCGTACTCCTCGTCGGGGCCGAGGCCCAGGTACACCATCGTCTTTCGCCAGAACGACATTCGAGTCCCTTCCCTGTCGGACCGGAGCAGGCTACCCACCCACGCCGTCGAGGGGCGAACGCCCCGTTCGCGGCGGGCGGTCGCCGAACAGGGCGGAGCCCACCCTCACCATGGTCGAGCCCTCCTCGACCGCGACCTCGAGGTCGTGCGACATGCCGATCGAACGCTCCGGGAGGCCGAGTTCGTCGGCCATCGCCACCAGTCGAGCGAACCCGGGACGGGAGAGCTCGGGGTCACCGGCGGGACCGACGCCCATCAGGCCCACCACGACGAGTCCGCCCGAGATGGCCCGTTCGACAAGGGCTGGCACCTCTTCGAAGCCCGCACCGCCCTTCTGCGGT
>CAYVUO010000030.1:5693-7205 GCA_964454715.1 uncultured Bifidobacterium sp.
CGCTCAGATCGACCTGCACCATGATGCGCGCGCCCGCCGCTCGACGAGCGATCTCGTCGACGAGTTCGGCGCGGTCGACGCTCTGCCACACATCGACGCACTCGGCGAGTTGGCGCACCTTGTTGCGCTGCAAGCGTCCGATGAAGTGCCACTGCCCCGCACCATCGAGTTCGTCATGCTTGGCCACGAGTTCCTGCGCGTAGTTCTCCCCCACCGCGTCGAGACCAGCGGCATGAGCTGCGAGGACTGCGTCTGCACCGAAGCCCTTGGTGACCGCCAGGATCGTCACGTCGCGCCCCCCAGCAGCCGCGATGCGGGCCCGTAGCGCGTCGGCGGCCTCGGCAACGGCGACCGGATCGATCATGACGGTTCGATCCAGACGACGAGCGCCTGACGCTCGGTGTCGCCGCCAGCGCGATGGGACCAGAGTTCGTCGGAGCAAGCCGTGCACCGTGCATCAGCGGCAACCAGTTCGACCGACGCGTCGTCGAGGGCTCGGCGAACCACTGCAGCCACATCGAGCGCAGGACGTTCGTCATCCGTTCGGCCGATGACGGCATCACCGAAGCGAGCAGCGAGTGCCCCGAGGTCGTCGCCGCCGAACTCGTAGCACTCCACACCGATGTGTGGCCCCACCACGGCACGCACGTGCTGCGCACCGCGACCGCGCAGCTCGGCAGCGGCGGCACCGATCGCACCAGCGACCAGGCCTCGCCATCCGGCATGCACTGCGGCCACCGAACCGTCGTCACCCACCAGCGCCAGCGTTGCGCAGTCGGCGCTGCGCACCGCCAACGCGACATCGCGACGCGAGGTCACCAGCACATCGGCCTCGGCGTCGACGGGGAGTGCATCGTCGATCACGAGCACATCGGCCCCGTGCACCTGACGCGCCTGCACCCACGGTCGATCCACGACCCGAACCGCGCCCACCGGCACCGACGCGACCTCGACCGACCCGAAGTCGCGGTCGGTCATCATGATGTGCACCACTGCGTCAGCGAGTGGAATCCGCCAGTGCTGCACCGGCGGACCGGATCACTTCAGGAACGAGGGGACGTCGAACCCGTCGTCGCCGAGATCGTCGTCGTCATCGGTCGAGAACACGTCGCGGATGATCGGACGATCATCACCACGCCGCGAGCGGCCGTCGCCGTCGAAGCGATCGAAGCCGGCGGCGATGACGGTGACGCGCTCCTCGTCGCCCATGGCGTCGTCGATGACGGTGCCGAAGATGATGTTGGCGTCGGCATGGGCCACCCCATGGATGACCTCGGCCGCCTCGGTGAGCTCCTGCAGACCGAGGTCGTTGCCACCGGCGATGGTGAGGAGGATGCCGCGGGCACCCTCGATCGAGGCCTCGAGCAGGGGCGACGAGATGGCCGCACGGGCGGCGGCGACGGCACGGCCGTCACCGGAGCCGTAGCCGATGCCCATGAGGGCGGAGCCGGCGTCACTCATGATCATCTTCACGTCGGCGAAGTCGGTGTTGATCAGGCCCGGCGTCGTGAT
>CAYVUO010000030.1:7215-16301 GCA_964454715.1 uncultured Bifidobacterium sp.
GTGATGAGGTCGGTGATGCCCTGAACACCTTGGAGGAGCACCTCGTCGGCCATCTTGAAGGCGTTGAGGACCGAGGTCTTGTCGTTGGAGACCGTCAGCAATCGATCGTTGGGGATGACGATGAGGGTGTCGACCTTCTCCTTCAGCGTCTTGATGCCTTGATCGGCCTGCGTGGCGCGGCGCTTGCCCTCGAAGCCGAACGGACGGGTGACCACACCGATGGTGAGCGCCCCGAGGCCCTTGGCGATCTGCGCAACGACGGGGGCTGCACCGGTGCCGGTGCCACCACCCTTGCCGGCGGTGATGAAGACCATGTCGGCCCCCTTGAGGACCTCCTCGATCTCGTCGGAATGCGCCTCGGCCGCAGCACGGCCCACCTCGGGGTCGGAGCCGGCGCCGAGACCCTTGGTCAGTTCACGGCCGATGTCGAGCTTGATGTCGGCATCGCTCATCAGCAGGGCCTGGGCGTCGGTGTTGATGGCGATGAACTCGACGCCACGCAGACCGGCGTCGATCATCCGGTTGACGGCGTTGACGCCGCCACCACCGACGCCGACGACCTTGATCACCGCGAGGTAGTTCTGCGGACTGGCCATGGAGGGGCTCCTTGGTTCTCGGAGGATGCTCGGGAGAGGTGATCTCGGGAGTCGGATGTGGTCCGGGGGCCCGAAACCACAGCGATGTGATTCGAGGCTAGCGCACGGGCCCTAGGAATTCGGGCCTCTCGTGACCACGGGGGTCTCGGGATTGATGACGCGGATGCGGCCGAGGTCCCGCTGATCGACCTGCCCCATCACCAGGGTGAGCGCTGCGACCTTGGCCCGCAGCTCGGTCGGGGGACCGAACTCGACCACCCCCTGCGGACGCAGGGCCATCGAGAGCGACCCGTCGGGTGCCACGGTGATCGACACGACCCGGGACCGCACTCCCGGAGTGAGGAGCCCGACGAGTTCGAGCGCCCCCGATGTGCCGTCGACCCAGGTGCCCGGCTCCCCAGCGGTCACGCCCTCGATCGGCACGAGCACGACGTCGAGGAAGCTCACGGGCGTGAGCACGCGCCCGGTGGTATCGACAGTGACCCGACCGCCGTCGGCGGTGGCCACGGTGGCGACCGGCGAGCGCTCGGTCACGGTGATGACCACGAGACCGTTCCAATCGCGGCGCACCACCGCGGTGTCGACGTACGGGATGGCCTCGATGCGACGAGTGATGGCACCCGTGTCGACCCCGACGAGCGGTTCACCGACGCGCACCCGCGCCGCGGCCTCCACCTCCTCGGCTCCGGAACGAGCCACACCGCGGTACTCGACACGGTCGACGTCGAGGAAGGGGGATCGCGTGAACATGTAGAGCGCGCCGACGACGGCAACGATGACCACGACGGCGAGCGCCCAACGACCGCGCCTTCGGCGCGTCTCCGACGCCACGGCGCGTCGACGCTCGGCGATGCGGGGCTCGATGGCCGTGTCGCGCTCGAGGGTGCGCGGGCTCATACCGCGCTCCCCCGGCCGGGTGCGACGAGCAGTGCGCCACACGCGGCTGCGGTCTCCGGGGTGAAGCCGAGGAAGTGCGTCTCGGCGTGGAGGTCGACACCCATCCGATCCCACACGAGCCCGCGCAGTTCGATCATGAGTGCAGCCACGTCCTCGGCGCGTCCACCGTCGGCGACCTGGATGAAGTTGGCGTGCTTGGTGGAGACCTCGGCGCTGCCATGACGACGGCCCTTGGCCCCCGATTCGTCGAGCAGACGCCCGCACGAATCACCTTCGGGGTTGCGGAACACCGAACCGGCGTTCGCGCCCCCGGGCTGGTTCTCGCGCCGCCACTTCACGATCGAGGCGAGTTCGGCCTCCGATTCGGCGACATCGCCCACGCGCAGCGACAACTCCGCCTCGGTCACGATCTGGGTCGCGCCGAGCGCGGAGCGTCGGAATCCGAGGTCGAGCGCGCCGATGGACATCTCTCCATCCTCGCCCGTGGCCAGATCGACGACGTGGACCCCGACCAACGACGCCGCCATGTCGGAGCCATGTCCGCCCGCGTTCATGCGCACTGCGCCACCGATGGAACCCGGGACGCCGACGGCCCACTCGAAACCACGCACACCGGCAGCAGCGAGGCGACGCGCCGCGACCGGGAGCGGAGTCCCGCCACCCACATGCACGCGAATCGCATCGCCGTCACCGGGACCATCGACGCGGACCCACGAGAACTCCTCGCCCAGCACCACGACGACCCCATCGAACCCCGTGTCGGCGACGAGGAGGTTGGAGCCCCGTCCGATCACTGCCGCGGGAACGCCCGCGTTGCGGACGACTCGCCCGACAAGGAGGAGATCCTCGACGGATGCGGCTCGCACGAGCACCGCCGCCGAGCCGCCGACGCGATAGGTGGTGAACGCGGCGAGCGGAGCATCGACCTCTGCGCGCCCACCGAGAGCGGCGGTGAGCTCGTCGCGCCAGGCCGTCACGCCGACCCCCCCGGTAGGGCGAGGATCTCGTCGGCGAGACGGGTGATGTCGCCGGCACCGACGGTGATGCACACGTCGCCCGGCTGAAGCAGCGAGGCGACCTCTTCGGCCAATCGGTCACGTCGTTCGACGTAGATCACCTCGGCATCGGGATGAGCGAGTTGCACGGCACGGAGCACCGATTCACCGCTCACACCGGCGCGGGGCTCCTCCCCGGCTGCGTAGATGTCGGTGAGCACGAGCACGTCGGCGGCAATGAATGCATCGCCGAACTCGCCCGCCAGGGTCTGGGTCCGGCTGTAGCGGTGGGGTTGATGCACGGCGACGACACGTGTCCAGCCACCATCACGGGCCGCGCCGAGCGCGGCCGCGACCTCGGTGGGCAGATGCGCGTAGTCATCGACGAAGTCGACGCCGCCGGCAGAACCGCGACGCTCGAACCGACGGGCGACCCCGGAGAACCGGGCGAGAGCCTCGGCGGCGACGTCGGGAGCGATGCCGAGTCGATGTGCGATGGTGATTGCACATGCCGCATTGAGGATGTTGTGCAGGCCGGGCAACGGCAGCGACACACGGCCATGGTCGATGCCGTCGACCAAGACGGTGAACGATGCACCGGCACGATCGGTGCGGGGATCGACGACCCGCACATCCGCGAGCTCGTCCACGCCCCATGTGCGAACCGGAACGCTGACGTCGAGCGAGTTCGCGCCAACATCGTCGAGGCAGAGGAAGGCGCCTTCGCTGCTGGCATCGGCGAACCTCGTGAACGCAGCACGCAGGTTGTCGAAGTTGCCGTGATGTTCGAGGTGGTCGGGCTCGACGTTCGTGATCACACCGATGGCGTGCGGTATCGCGAAGCCGGAACTGTCGCTCTCGTCGGCTTCGACGACGAACACGTCACCACTACCCCACCGGGCTCCACCGGAATTGCGGCCGAGGCGACCACCCACGAGATAGGACGGATCGGTTCCAGCATGTTCGAGCACCTCGGCCACCATCGCAGTGGTCGTCGTCTTGCCATGCGTACCGGCGATGGCGACGGTGCGTCGCAGCTCGGCCATCCGCACGAGCACGGCGGTGCGATGCACGACAGCGATGTCGCGCTCACGGGCCGCCACGATCTCGACGTTGTCGGATGGAACCGCGGTCGACACCACCACGGCGTCGGCATCGGCAGGCACATTGGCGGACGCGTGCCCGATGTGCACGACCGCGCCGAGTGAACGCAGAGTGACCACCGCTTCGGACTCGACGACGTCCGAGCCCGACACCGCGTGTCCCATCTCGAGCAAGGCGGTTGCGAGGGGCGCCATGCCCGAGCCGCCGATTCCCAACAGATGCAGACGACGCGTGCGATCCAGCGGAACCAGTGCGTCGTTCGCGCTCACGACGGCCTCGCACTGCGTTCGACGAGATCGGCGACCCGCTGTGCGGCATCGCGGTGACCGAGCGCGGCGGCGGCCCGCCCCATCGCGGCGAGACGATCCGGATCGTCGAGCAACGGGGTCACCTCCTGCACCAAGCGGTCTCCATCGAGTTCGGCATCGGGGATGAGGATGGCACCACCGGCGCGCACGAGGGCTGCAGCATTGGCGGTCTGATGGTCACGGGGCGCTGCGGGCAGTGGCACGAGCACTCCACCGAGGCCCACCGCGGAGAGTTCGGCCACGGTCGTGCCGCCGGCCCGACCGATCAGGAGGTCTGCGGCGGTGAGGACGAGCTCCATGCGGTCCTCGTAGCGAACCACCGAGTGGACGAGGGCCTCGGACGCAGGCACACGGCTCGAAAGTTCGTCCCAATCGCGACTTCCGATGACGTGATGGATGGCGACGTCGGCCCGATCGCTCCACACCGGAACGGCTTCGAGGACGGCCTCGTTGACGCGCCGTGCACCGAGCGAACCGGTGACGACGGCGACGATCGTCCGATCGGCGGGGAGACCCAACGCGGCACACGCGGCAGCTCGCCCACCGACCCGATCGACGGCCAGCACCTCGTCGCGCACCGGATTGCCGGTGACCTCTGCGCGCGGCAGATCGGTCTCGGCGAACGGAACGGCACACGCCTTCGCGAAGCGCCCCGCGAGACGGCTGGCCAGCCCCGCTCGCGCGTTCTGCTCGGTCACGACGATCGGAACGCGATGCAGCACCGCCCCGACCACACAACCGACGCTGGCATAGCCACCGACACTGAGCACGACACGCGGCCGATGGCGACGTACGAGCGCGATGCCGGCGACCACGGCGCGGACCAGACCCCAGAGCGCCCCCATGTTCTCGAGGGTGAACCGACGTTGGATGCCGCGACCCGGAAGGAGCTCGATGGCGTAACCACGTGCCGGCACGAGGTCTCGCTCGAGCCCGCGAGCGCTGCCCACGAAGACGATCGAGGAACGCTCATGTCCACGCTCGACGAGTGCATCGGCCACTGCGAGGCCCGGGAGCACATGCCCTGCGGTTCCACCGCCGACGACGAGCGCCCAGATCGCGCCGGCGCGCTCGCGCCCGCCCATCATCGACCCCGACGCGCGATGTCGAGGAGGATCCCGATGCCGGCCATCGTGAACACGAGTGAGGACCCACCGGCCGAGATGAACGGCAACGGCACACCCGTGATGGGCAGTACGCCGACGGACGCACCGATGTTGACGAAGGACTGCACCAGGATCCACACCGTGATGCCGGCGGCGAGGAGCATGCCGAGGCGATCGGGCGCGTGGAGTGCGACGCGGGTTCCGAGGAGGCCGAAGGCCAGCACCAGCGCGATCACGACGAGCACACCGAGATAGCCCGTCTCCTCACCGATGATGGCGAAGATGAAGTCCGTGCTCGCCTCGGGCAGGAAGCCCCACTTCGCCCGACCGTTGCCGAGACCGACGCCGAACAGGCCTCCGGTCGCGAATCCGATCTGGCTCTGGATCGTCTGGAATCCCGTGTTGTTGGGGTCGGCCCATGGGTCGACGAAGGCCATCAGACGTCGGGCCCGGAACGGCACGATCACGGCGAACGCGACCGCGCCCGACACCAGCAGACCGGCGAAGGTTGCGAGCGCGCGGCTCGGAGCCCCACCGATGAACAACATGGCGAGCACGATGGCGGCCAGGATCATCGCAGTGCCGAGGTTGGGTTCGAGCATCAACAGACCGGCGAACCCGATGAACACCAGCGCCACGGGCCTGACCGACAGGTGCCAATCGTCGAGATGACGTTCCTGGTCGACGAGCACCTTGGCCACGTAGACGACCATGGCCAGCTTGGCGAACTCCGAGGGCTGCACGCGCCACTGCCCGAATCCCAGCCATCGTGTGGCGCCGTTCACGGAGATTCCGACACCGGGAACGAGCACGAGAATCAACGCCACCGCGGCGATCAGCAGGAGAAGTGGCGCGTAGCGAGGAAGCCGCTGGTAGCCGAAACGCCGCGCCAAGACGAGGGCCACGATTCCTCCGACCAACCACAGTCCCTGCTTCAACGTCGCCGACCACGCATTGCCGCTGTCGTAGAGCGAGGACACCGATGTCGCCGACAGCACCATCACGAGCCCGATCCCGCACAGCACGGCGACGAGTAGGGCGAGTGAGTTGTGATTCGATGCGAGGGGGTTCGGGCGTGGCGACGCCGTGCGACGACGACCCTTCGTGCCCGCCGCGGTCATCGCGCCACCGCCACGAATCCCGGGAGCGATCGCGCTGCTGCGCTGAACACGTCGCCGCGCTCGCCATATGACCGGAACCAGTCGAAGGAAGTGCAGCCGGGTGAGAGCAGCACGACGTCGCCGGGTTCGGCGGCAGCGTCGGCAGCAGTGACCACGTCGGTCATGTCGCTCCGCACCACCGTCACCGGGCAGAGGCCCTCGAACGCTTCGGCCACCTCATCGGCCGATTCGCCCATCGCGACCACGAATCGGATCGGCGGCACGCTCGTGGCGAGGACGGAGAGGTCGAGACCCTTGTTGCGGCCGCCCACCACGAGCACCACGGAGTCGAACGCCCGCAGCGCACTCTCGACGGCATGGGGGGTGGTGGCCTTCGAGTCGTCGTACCACTCCACTCCCCCGCGCTCGCCGATGTACTGCACACGATGTGCGAGGCCGGTGAAGGATCGGAGCACCGAGCGCACGCCTTCGAGCGACGCTCCGACCGCCAGCGCCGCCAGCGAGGCCGCGAGCGCGTTCGAGAGGTCATGGGGGAACCGCCGCGGCAACTCATCGACCGCGATGAGCGAGGTTCCATCGGGGAGTCGCAGCACGCCGTCGACCACGCACGCGTCGGCGTCGACGTCATCGACAGCGAAGGTACGAGTGGCCACGCGCGGATTGCGATTGGCCAGGACGACGGGGTCCTCCGCGTTCACGATGGCGAGACCGGTGGTCTCGTCGAGATCGGCCCAGATGCGCGCCTTCGCCCGCTCGTAACTCGCGATCGACTCATGGGCATCGAGATGATCGGGCGCGAAGTTCAGCCACACCGCGACCGCCGGCATGAACAGTTCGGTCGTCGCCAGACGGAACGACGACGCCTCGACCACGAACACCTCGACGGTCGGGTCGTCGATGGCCTCGACGAACGGAGTCTCGAGGTTGCCGCAGGCGACGGCCCGCACACCTGACGCGACCAGCATCTCGGCGACGAGCGTCGTCACCGTCGTCTTGCCATCGGTGCCGGTGATGGCCACGAAGGGGCGGTCATCCCACATGCGAGCGAGATCGAACTCGCTCATGATCGGCGTCGACTCGGTTCGCGCGACCTCGAACACCGGATGCATCTCGGGGACACCGGGTGAGGGAAGCACGACGTCGACCCCTCCCACGAGGGAACGCAGATCGGCTGGGGTGGGCGACTCGACCAGCGACACGCCGATCGATGCTGCTGCAGCGCGCTGATCGTCGGTGGGATGGTCGTCGACCGCGGTCACGTCGACTCCGTGGGATCGAAGAGCCTTCGCAACTGACCGCCCAGTCACGCCGAGACCGACGACGAGCGCGGAGCGCATCAGTCGATCGCTCCCGGGATCCGCCAGAAGTCGGTGAAGTAGAGCCCCAGTGCGACCGAGGTGCACAGACCGGCCACGATCCACATGCGCACGATCACCGTCGTCTCGGGCCATCCCGAGAGTTCGAAGTGATGGTGCAGCGGGGCCATGCGGAACACGCGACGTCCGAACATGCGGAAGCTGCCCACCTGGATGATGACCGACAGGGTCTCCATGACGAACAGGCCACCGATGAGTGGCAGCAACAGGATGGTGTTGGTGCTGAGGGCGAGCGCAGCGAGACCGGCACCGATGGCGAGCGAACCCGTGTCACCCATGAAGATCCGGGCAGGGGCGGCGTTCCACCACAGGAATCCGCACAACGCGCCCAGCATGGCGGCGCCGACCACGGCCGTGTCGAGGAAGCTCTCGTCGCTGTAGATGCCGGTGTGGCGGAACCCCCAGAAGGCGATGATCACGTAGGCGGCGAACGCGAAGGCCGAGGCCCCGGCCGCGAGCCCGTCGAGTCCATCGGTGAGGTTCACGGCGTTGGTCGTCGCGTAGAAGATGATCACTGCGAGCACGACCCAGCCGATGCGACCGATCTCGATGCCCGGATAGTCGAAGCGGGTGAACGACAGGGTCGTCTTGACGTTGGTGAACGCGAGCATGCAGACGGCGAACGCGATCGATACGACGAGTAGGCCGATCGTCTTGGCGCTCTTCGTCAGACCGAGGTTCCGCTCGCGGACGACCTTCAACCAGTCGTCGAGGAAGCCCACGACACCGGCGAGGATGATTGCAGCGATGCACAGCAGTCCACGGCGGGTGTAGACCGCGCCATTGGCGTCGGCCAGCAGCCACGCAACACCGGCGGCGAGGACGAATGCGACGCCACCCATCGTCGGTGTGCCGGCCTTCGTCGCATGACCCTGCGGCCCGTCCTCGCGGATGGGTTGACCGATCCGACGACGTTCGAGCGCTCCGATGAGCACCCATGTGCCGAAGATCGAGAGCACGAGCGCGACGGCAGCACCGATGAGCAACCGGATCATGCGATCGCCCGCCATTCCTCGGCGGCGACGACTCGGTCATCGAACTGCACGGTCTCATCGCCGATCGTCTGCGTGGTCTCGTGGCCCTTGCCCGCGATCACGACGATGTCGCCCTCGACCGCGATCGACATCGCCATCCGGATCGCGGTGCGCCTGTCGGGCTCGGCCAGTACGGACGCCGCCCGACGGGGATGGGTTCGATCGATGCCTTCGAGCACGGACGCCATGATGTCCGACGTGGACTCGGTCCTGGAGTTGTCCGAGGTCACCACCACGATGTCGGCGCCGGAAGCGGCGGCCTGCCCCATCTGCGGGCGCTTCGTGGCATCGCGATCCCCACCGCATCCGAACACGACGAGCACCCGACCCCGGGCGCCAGCCGCTTCGACGAGTTCCGACGCCGTGGCCAGCACCTTCTCGAGGCCATCGGGTGTATGGGCGTAGTCGACGATCACGGCGAACGGCTGGCCCGCGTGCACGGGCTCGAACCGCCCCGGCACCACGAGGGGCTCACCCAGACCGCGGACGATCGGGTCGTCGTCGATCCCGCGGCGGCGGGCGCAGGGCGCGGCGACGCGCGCGTTGGAG
>CAYVUO010000031.1:0-10116 GCA_964454715.1 uncultured Bifidobacterium sp.
AGGCATTGCGCCAAGCTGCGCTGTGGGACGAGGTCAAGGATCGTCTCAAGAAGTCGGCGATGGGCCTCTCCGGAGGCCAGCAGCAGCGCCTCTGCATCGCTCGCGCCGTCGCCGTCGAGCCCGAGGTCATCCTCATGGATGAGCCGTGCTCCGCACTCGATCCGATCGCAACAGCGCGCATCGAGGATCTGATGCAGGAACTCAAGCGCGACTACACGATCCTCATCGTGACGCACAACATGCAACAGGCTGCCCGAGTCAGCGATCGAACAGCGTTCTTCACCACTGAGGTGAATTCATCGAGCGACACTCGCACGGGTGTTCTCGTCGAGTTCGACGCCACCGAGAAGATCTTCTCGGCGCCGGCCGATGAGCGTACCGAGAACTACGTCACTGGGCGCTTCGGCTGAGGTCCTGCCCGTGCGCCAGCAGTACACCGCCGAACTCGAACAACTGGCCCTTCAGGTCGAACTCATGGGTGTGCTCGTCGATGAGAACCTCGAGCGCATGCGCCGGGCACTCTCGGATGGCGACACCTCCGTCGTCGGCGAGGCGCTGGCCACCGACGACCGCATCGATGCGATGAACGTCTCCCTCATGGAGCGCTCGTACGACATCCTCCGTCGCGAGGCGCCCGTGGCCTCCGATCTTCGACTCATCGTGTCTGTATTGCGCGTCACCGCAGAACTCGAGCGGATCGGTGATCTCTGCCTCCGCGTCGTCAAGCTGGCCCCCGAGCACGCGTTGTTGACCGCAGAACCGCGCGCGTTCGACATCCTCCTCTCGCTCGCCGAGCACGCGATCGGTCAGTATCGAGACGCCTTGCGCGCGTGGTCGACCCAAGACCTCGCCCTCGCCGAGGCGGTCGCTGCCGAGCCGGCGGTTCCCACAGCGTCTCGCGGGTTGGTGGAAGCACTGCTCTCCTATTCGGGGAGCGACGCAGTCATGGTTGCCCTGCGTACGATGGTGGCGGGTCAGGCCCTCGATCGGATCGCTGACCATGCTGCGGTGCTCGGAGCCCGCATCCGCTACCTCATCACCGGCGATCCCGATCACCTGGCCGCCGAGGTCCGCTGAGCGGGCCCGAACCGAGGAGATCACATGCCCGAACAGAGACTCTCGTTCCATCAGGAGCTCGATGAGATCCGTGATGAGATCATCCAGCTCGCAGCGATCGTCGCCGAGTTCATCCCTCGGGGCACTGACGTGCTGCTCAGCGGAGACATGAAGGCGGCACTCGCCCTCATCGATGCCGACGATGAGGTCGACTCCTTGGCGCTCCACATCGAGGAGCGGTGCTACTCGGTACTCGCTCGCCAGCAGCCGATGGCCAGCGATCTCCGTTCGATCGTCGCCGCGGTATGGATGACCGGCGAACTCGAGCGCTCCGGCGATCTCATGGTCAATGTGGCGAAGGCGGCGCGGCGCATCTTCGGCGAACAGCTCGACCCGAAGCTCCGCGGTCTCATCGAGCGCATGAGCGAGGAGTCGGCTCGATTGCTCGCACTCGCCATCGATTCCTACGCCGAACGCAACGCAAGCCTCGGAGCCGCTCTCGACGACATCGATGATGCGCTCGACGCAGTGCACGACGACTACATCGCCTCGATCTTCGAGTGCCATGCCAACAATGGATTGCAGTTGCAGCCATCGGTACAGCTCGCTCTCGTCGGCCGTTACTACGAGCGCATCGGCGATCACGCCGTCAACATCGGCCAGCGGGTTCGTTACATGGTGACGGGTTGGTTGCCGGAGCAGACCGGTGCCGCGCGTGCTCGCGCACGGGCAGCATTCGCATCGATCGAAGGTCTGGACCTCGATTCCGCCTCGTCGTTCGACGAGATCGCCAGAACGTTGGAGGCGGGGGACTGATCATGCTGGCGACGGTTTCGAACGGCACAGCCGTCGCTCTCGGTCTCGGCTTCGCGCTGCTCGGGGTGGTCGTTGGGTTCGTGGTCACCCGTGTGACCGGACGAAGGGCTCTGCGGGAACGTCTGACCGAGTCCGCGCATCGTCTTGGATTCGTCGACGAGGCTGCCGATGTCGAGGCTCTTCTCGGTTCGATCGAGCGTGCACTGCGGGAGGCCCATTCCTCGACGATCGACCAGCGGGAGCACACGTCGCGGCTCCAACTCGCCATCGACTCGATGGTCGAGGCTGTGATGGTCTACGACGGTGATGGCGTGATGCTCGAACACAACGCCGCCGCTGCTCCCTACCTCGAAGCTCGTCACGGCGACGCCCTCGTCGGCGCAGCGCTGGGTGACCTGATCCGAGTGGCATTGACGGGTGAGGCTGCGACCACCACGCTCGAGCTCTTCGGGCCTCCGAAACGCTGGGTGGTGCTCTCGACCACCCCAGTGTCCACCGATTCGGGACCTGTCGTCGTCGCCATGGTCGAGGACATCACCGATCGCCGACTACTCGAAGCGGTACGTACCGACTTCGTGGCCAACATCAGCCACGAACTGAAGACTCCTGTGGGTGCGATCGCACTCCTCGCCGAGACCCTCGAGGTCGAGACCGACCCCGCCGTGAGCGAGCGACTCGCCGGGCGCATCCACGTCGAGGCACTCCGTGTTGGCCGCACGATCGAGGACCTGCTCGAGCTGTCGCGGATCGAGAGCACGACATCTCGGTCGGCCGACTCCGTGGACCTGTGCGCAATCGTCCGCGAAGCGATCACCCGGCTGCGTCCGGCAGCTGAGCAAGCGGGCGTGGAACTTGCGATCTCCACGTCGCACGACTGTCTCCTCGTCGCTGGTGACCGACGCCAGTTGCAGTCAGCCGTGACGAACCTCCTCGACAATTCGGTCAAGTACTCCGATCCCGGATCCTCGGTCGAGGTGTTCACCGAACTCGTCGATTCCATGGTTCGGGTCCAGATCATCGATCACGGGATCGGTATCCCTTCTCGTGATCTCGAACGGATCTTCGAGCGCTTCTATCGCGTCGATCAGGCTCGCAGCCGCGAGACCGGTGGAACTGGGCTCGGACTCGCGATCGTTCGACACATCGTCTCGAACCATGGGGGCACGATCGAGGTCGATTCCCGCCTCGGCGAGGGTTCGACGTTCACCTTGCGGTTCCCCATGGTGGCCGAGCCCGAACTCTCAACCAGTCCAGAGCCATCACGAACCGTCAGCGCTGTGCAGGGCGACAGGAGCAGAACATGACCGATGTGACCTCAGTGCTCGTGGTCGAGGACGAGGATTCGTTCGTCGAGGCCCTCACAATCGGCCTGGACGTGTGTCGGGAGATCCGCTCGAAGTCCAATGTGCCGATCATCATGGTGACGGCCAAGGGTGCCGAGATCGACACCGTCGTGGGGCTCGAGGTGGGCGCTGACGACTATGTGACCAAGCCCTATCGCATGCGTGAACTCGTGGCACGGATGCGCGCTGTGTTGCGTCGACGCCCGGATGATGTTCCTGAGGAGATCGAGCTGAAGTCCGGTGGTGACGACGTCGTCGTGGTCGGCGACGTCTCGCTCGACCATCAGCGTCATGAGGTGACGGTCAGGGGAGAGCCGGTTCGTCTGCCGCTCAAGGAGTTCGAACTCCTCGCGCTCCTGCTCGAGAACGCGGGACGGGTGCTCACCCGTGACACCCTCATCGATCGGGTGTGGGGACACGACTACGTGGGCGACACCAAGACCCTCGACGTGCACATCAAGCGCCTGCGGTCGAAGGTCGAGGACGATCCATCCGAGCCCACACGCATCGTCACGATCCGTGGTCTCGGCTACAAGTACGAGAACGCCCGTCCATGACTGGGAGCGCCCCGTGGTGACGGGGCGCTCGTAGGCTGACCGTCGTGGAATCCCAGGGCCAGTCGCCGACGCGAGATCCGCGGCGCCCCTGGGCGCCCTCGGCGTTCACCCGTCTCGCACGCGCCCACGCAGCCTCGGTCTCGGGCGATGCACTGTTCGCAATCGGACTGGCCGGGTCGGTCTTCTTCTCCCTCGACTTCACCGCGGCGCGCACGAAGGTGGCGCTCTACCTCGTTCTCACGATCGCGCCGTTCGCCATCGCCGCACCCCTCATCGGTCCGATGCTCGACCGCATCAAGGGCGGCCGGCGTTGGATCATCATCGGATCGTTGGCCCTGCGCGCCGTGCTCGCCTACTTCGTGGTGCGCCACATGGCGACGCTCTGGTTCTACCCCGAGGCCTTCGGCATGCTCGTGCTGCAGAAGGTCTACGCGATCTCGAAGAGCGCGGTCATCCCGGGCACGGTGCATTCCGACGAGGAATTGGTCGAGGCCAATTCCAAGTTGACGGTGCTGTCGGCCCTAGCGGTCGTGGCCGCCGCAGTTCCTGGCGGATTGTTGCTCAAGCTCGGCGGAGGCCAGTGGGCGGTCGGCGCTGGCGGATTGGTGTTCCTCGCCGGCACCGTGCTCGCACTGCGCATGCAGCCGACGAGCGTGGCGTCGAGCGCCGCCGACGAGGTCGAGCGAAGCGAACTTCGTGGCGCAGGCATCGTGCACGCCGCGAACGCGATGGGGCTCATGCGCGGCATCGTCGGATTCCTGTCGTTCATGCTGGCCTTCGACTTCAAGAACAACGGACTCCCGCTGTGGCAGCTCGGGATCGTGGCTGCGGCAGCGCAGATCGGCTTCTTCTTCGGAGCGATCGCCGCACCTCGTGCGCGCCGCGTACTCACCGAGGAACGCATCATCATCGGATGTCTGCTGCTCACATCGGGTTTCGGCGTGCTCACCGCGTTCATCGGTGGGCTGGGAGGGGCCGCCCTGCTGTCATTCGCTGTGGGCGTCACGGCGAGTGCGGCGAAGCAGGCCTTCGACTCGATCGTGCAGCGCGACGCCCCCGATGCCAACCGCGGTCGTTCCTTCGCCAAGTTCGAGACGCGCTTCCAGCTCACCTGGGTCATCGGCGCGCTGCTGCCGATCGTGTTGAGCATCGAGTCCGAACTCGGCTTCGCCATCATCGCCGTGACGGCATCGGTCGCTGTGGTCATGTACCTGCTCGGCATGCGCAACCTGCGTCACGGTCGCCTGCCCACACAACGACGCATCCGTGTCGGTCGTCGTGGAATCGAGATCATCTCGACCGCCGAGCGCGTGCCCGATCGTGGCTTCGCGCCGCTCACCGAGGACGACATGGAGTCGAACGGACCCCATCCCGGGGACGATTCACCGATGGGACGATTCCTCGATCGCATGGTCGACGCCCGCGATGACGACCCCACGCTCGGTGGAGCCCGACGATGGATGCGGGGCCCGTCGCCCGATTCCCGCCCAGCACCGCGCGCTCCCGACGAGCCGCGCAGGCCACGAGCCGACGACCATCGTGCGGGGGGTCTGCTGTTCGACCCCGAGGCGTGGAACGACCCGCCCATCGACGACGGCCCCGACGAGCCGCCGTTCAGTCTGCCGTCGGAGAGGTGAACTCGAGCCGGGCCAGCCACAGGCCGGGGGCATCGAGTTCGGCCGGGGTCGGGAGCGTCTCGTCGCTCTCCCACACCCGCGACAGCGTCGCCTCGTCGGAACGTTCGACAACGCCCCGCACGAAGGCCTCGCCGCGGTCGACGGTGGCCTGTGTGAGCTCGAGGCCGAAGAGCCTCTCGACGAAACGGTCGGAGGCGTCGGTCTCGACGCGACGTCGTCGGATCGCCTCGGCGATCATCGAGTAGCGGGTGAGCAGTCCGACACCGACGGTGTCCATGAGGTGGTCGACGTAACCGACGATCGTGGCCACGAGCGCTTCGTATGCGGGCAGCAGCGCACGCTGCTCATCGGATCGCATCGCGCCGAGCATCAGTTCGGGATCGCTGAACATCGCCTCGAACCCACCCTCGGCCGAGGTGGGGTCGACGGCCTCGAAGCGGGACATGAAGTCACCCGAGTCGGGTTCGAAACCTGCGGCGTACTGCGTCATGAACGCATCGAGCCGCGTGCGCACGTGGGGAACTCGGAGGACGGCGTGCGTGGCGACCTCCTGGAGGCACACCCACATGCGCAGATCATCGATCGGCAGACTCCAGTCGGAGGCGAACTCGGCGATGTTCGCCGGGACGACCATCAATTCATCCGACGCAGTTCGCGGAATGGGCAGGTCGTACTGACCGAAGGCGCGCCGAGCGAGATGACCCACCATCGAACCCGCGGTCATGCCCAACATCATCGGGGCGACCATGCGCATGAGCGGTGCGAGGAAGCCCATGGGATCGGCGGGGTCGGGCTCGGCGGCCTCGGAGCCCGCGAGCGACGCGGTGAGTGCGTCGAGCAGGGGGCGCCAGTCCTCGAGCGTGCGCGCCGCCCATTCGCCGCGGGTGACGGGCACGATCGTGAGCCCGGTGGTGGTGACGTCGAGACCGGTGGCATTCACGATGTGGAGTTCGGCCACACGGGCGAGGGGCTCGAAGGCCATGCGCTCGAGTGGATCGACATTGGTCTCGGCGCCGTTGTCGGTGGCGACCGAGATCGCGAGTTGGCGCGCCGCGTCCCAACCGGCGCCGGCCTGCTGCGAGAGCATTCGGGCCAGATCACCGAACATCGGTATGCCGCCGAAGGGGTCGGGGGTCGCGTCGTCCACGGGTGCAGGCTACGCCCGCGATGGGCGACAATGGCATCGAGCGACGGGCGAGGGGCCGGTCGAAGACCCGAGGGAGTGGCATGGCCGAGATCGTCGTCGTCACGGGCGCCGCATCGCCGCTCGGTCGTCGGGTCGTCGCCGCTCTGCTCGCCCGCCCCGAGGTGAAGCGAGTCGTCGCGGTGGGTGCCGACCCCGATCCTCGTCGTCTCGCATCCGATCCCGACGATGGGCCCGAGCTGCTCATCGCTCCGTTCGAACTCGACGACAGTCGATTGGTGCCGATGCTCGCCGATGCCACATCGCTCATCCATCTGGGCCCGCACCGCGGACTCGACCTCGACGGCACCGGTGGGTCCGACGTCGACCTCGGTGGCACGCGGATGTTGCTCTCGGTGTTGGCGCGTGTCGCAGCGATCGAGTCGGTGCTCGTGCTCTCCTCGGCGCTCGTGTACGGCGCCCGTCTCGACAACCCCGTGCCGCTCACGGAGGAGTCGCCGGTGCGACCCAACCCCACGGTCGCCGCAGCCGTCGATCGGGTCGAACTCGAGCGCCTGTGTCGTGCTTGGGCTCGTGCACAGGGCGCGACCTGTGCGCCGATCCGACCCGCCGTCGTCGTCGGACCGGAGAACGGCCGATGGTTGGCGCGTTCCCCGTGGTCGACCACGGGTCTGCAGGTCAACTCAGGTGCTCCCGTGCAGTTCGTGCACGTGGACGATCTCACCGATGCGATCGTGCGCGTGCATGTCGATCGCTTCGATGGCGCGGTCAACGTCGCCCCCGATGGTTGGCTCACGCGCGCGCAAGTTCGGGCACTGCGAGGTCCGACCGTTCGACTTCGCCTCCAGCGGTCCGTGGCGCACGGCTTCGCCCGACTCGGAGCGCGCTTCGGTTTCGCTCCGGGTGACCCCGACACACTCGTCGCGCTCGGCGCACCTTGGGTCGTGGCCAACGATCGCATCCGTTCGTTCGGATGGGAGCCGACCCACACGAACGAGGAGGCCTACGTCGACTCCGACCGTGGCGGCTGGTGGGCGAGGATGACGCCGCGCCATCGGCAGGAACTCTCGCTCGGCATCGGCATCACCGCCATGGCGGGGGCAGGGGTGGGCGTAGCCCTGTTCGTCCGCCGTCGCCTCAGGGCGCAGCGTCAGGCGTGACCGCGATGGTGAGCGCCGATCCTCCGCGCTGCACCGTCACCCGGATCTGATCGCCGACACGAAGCATCCGCACCGCTGCGGAGAGCGCGTCGACCGAGTCGATCGGGCGATCCGCCACGGCGATGATCTCGTCGTCGACACGGACGCCGCCCTTCGCTGCAGGACCGCCAGCACCGAGAGAGACGACGCGCGGGCCGCGTTGTCCGGGAAGTGTCATCACGCCGAGCCTCGGTCGTTGGACGGTCCCGGTGGTGATCAGCTGCGCGACCACCGATCGCATCCATGTGACGGGTGTGGCGTAGACGGTGGTGGTCGCTGTGGCGATCGACGATCTCATCCCCGGTGGAGTGATCGAACGCAATGACGGAGTCGTAGCGACACGATCGGTGACGATGCCGATGATCGCGCCATCGCGCGAACACACGATCGCAGCGGCGGGAGGATCACCGGACACCGTGGCCTGGAGCATGTCGTGGAGCGTCTGACCACCCGGGTCGTCGACACGCACGTGTGCGGCGACGAGGCGACCCGTTCGCAACCAGATCGGCTCCATGTCGGTGGTGAGTCCGATGACGAAGATCGAGGGGTCGGATGCGATGTCTTCCGCGTCGACGAGCGCTGCGGGCGAGAGGCCGCTCGGGTCGGTGCTGAGCACTGCGATGTCATCGGCCGGGTCGAGGCCGGTCACCACCGCTGGACGTGCATCTCCCTGCACCGGGATGACGTCGATCGACGTCGCGTCGCGCAGGGCGTCGGAGGTCGTGAGCACGTGTCCGCTGCTGTCGACGACGAGTCCGGTCGCCGAGCGCGTGCCCGATTCGGACTGCACCCTGATCTGCACGACGGCCGATCGCACACGTCGGGCACCCTCGCTCGCCCGTACGTCGACGACGGCGGATGCGCCACGGACCACCGTGGCGGTCGGCGCGGTCGGAGGGGTCTGGAAGGAGTGGGACGCCACGATGGCACCGACCGCGACCAGTGCGATGGCGACCGAGGCCAGCGCCATGACCCGCGCCGGGCTGCGACGCCCCTGCGTCGCGGGATGCCGCATACGGGCGGTCTCCCGAGCCCGTGCGATCGCAGGCTCGGGGCGGGTTGGGCGCGGCTGGACCGCGCCCATCTCGGACGGATGGCGCCACAGACGGTCGTCGGGCGGGAGCGGAGGGACGAATCCGGCGTCGTCGTCGGCTTCGTCGTCATGCGACATGGCCGGGAGGGTAGTGGTGGGCTCTTCTTGGGGGGCCGCGGCCCCACCACTACGATGATCGGCGTGTCGCTCGTAGCCCCGGTGACCGGCGACTGGGTCGCCCTTTCCGACGAGCCGCTCGATCAGCAACTGGCCACTGAGTGGGTCGGCCTGCCGTCGTGCGGTGCCGTCGTGGTGTTCGCCGGGCTGGTGCGCGAGCACGCCGATGGCATCGACGGAGTCGTGTCGATCGACTACGAGGCCTGGGCCGAAGAGGTCGTGCCCCGCATGGAGGCCATCGCCGTCGACTGTCGCCGCCGTTGGCCCGATCTCGGCCGAATCGTCCTCTGGCATCGAGAGGGTGTCGTCGCCCTCGGCGAGGCATCGGTCGTCATCGCCGTGTCCGCCCCCCATCGCGGCTCGGCCTTCGAGGCCTCGCGCCATGCCATCGACTCGCTCAAGGCCACCGTGCCGATCTGGAAGAAGGAGCGCTCGGGCTCGGGTGAGCAATGGGCCCGGTCGGCCCAGCACATCACGACCCTCGACATCGCCGCAGACGATCGGGTCGACGCATGAGCAACGTGTCGTTCCTGCTCATCGTGGTCGCGCTCTCCGTCGTCGGTTGCACGATCGTGTGGTTGCGTCATCGCAAGCCGCGCACGTTCATGTCGAGCGTCGACGAGTTCCAGCGCGAGATGGACGCACTCCGTGGCGATGCCGTCGCCCGCACTGCGAATCGCGGACTCTCCGGATCGGGTGCACGTCCGCAGCGGACGCGTGCAGCGACACAGGACGAAGAACTCGACGACGGACGCGACGTCTGACATGGCGCGCGACTTGGCCATCGACCTCGGCACCGCCAACACGCTGGTCTACGTGCGCGGTGAGGGCATCGTCCTCAACGAACCTTCGGTGATCGCGCTCAACAGTCGCAATCAGCAGGTGTTGGCGATGGGGCACGAGGCGTGGCAGATGATCGGCCGCACACCGAGCTACATCGTTGCCGTTCGGCCCCTGCGCAAGGGGGCCATCACGGACTTCGAGGTCACACAGCGCATGATCCGACTCCTGCTCGAACGAGTGGGCGTCAATCGCTTCAATCGTCCGCGCGTGGTCATCTGTGTTCCCTCTGCCATCACCGCGGTGGAGCAGCGTGCGGTGACCGAAGCGGCGCGTCGCGCCGGTGCTGCGGAGGCGCATCTGATCGAGCAGCC
>CAYVUO010000031.1:10126-15641 GCA_964454715.1 uncultured Bifidobacterium sp.
TGCCGGCCTCCCCATCAACGAGCCACTCGGCAACATGGTCATCGACATCGGCGGCGGCACATCGGAGGCGGCGCTCATCTCACTCGGCGGAGTCGTCGCCCTCGAGGCCGTGCGTGTCGGCAGCTTCGACATCGACGCCGCCATCCAGGCCTACATCCGTCGCGAATACGGCATCGCCATCGGCGAGCGCACCGCTGAGGAGATCAAGGTCACGATCGGCTCGGCGTGGCCGACCGAGAACGAATACGCCGCCGAGGTGCGCGGCCGCGAACTCATGAGTGGTCTGCCCAAGACGGTCGTGCTCACCGCCGAGGAGGTGCGTGAGGCGATCGATGAACCGGTGTCGGCGATGGTCGACGCCGTCATCGCCTGTCTGGGTCAGGCGCCACCCGAGTTGGCCCAGGACCTCATCGAGACCGGCATCCACCTCGTGGGTGGCGGCGGCATGCTGCGCGGTCTCGACCTCCGCATCGAGGCCGAGACCGAGGTGCCCGTGCAGCTGGTGCAGGCCCCGCTCGAATCGGTGGTGCTTGGCGCCGGTCACTGCATCGAGTCGTTCGACTCGCTGCGAGTGATGTTCATGGACTGACCTCAGTCGGCCAGCAGATCCTCGGCCGCCTGTCGCACCTGCCAGTCGCGATCCTCGAGCGCTCGCGCGAGCGCGGCGTCGACCTCGGGACCCTCGAACGGTGCGAGTGCGATCACGGCTCGGCGGCGCACGGTCGCTCGGTCGGTCGTCGCCTGCAGGATCGCGCCGAGACCGGCGGCGTCACCGAGGGCGCCGAGAGCCGCAACCGCAGCCTCTCGACACAGCGCGTCGTCATGGGAGGTCGCCATCCTGCACAGGGCATCGACCGTCCGCGCTGGGGCCGGCGGTCGCTCACCGATCGCCCACGCAGCGGTCTCGGCCACGGTGGTGTCCGCATCGCCGAGGAGATGTTCGAGCCGTCGATCGAGTTCGACATCCGGTCCGCGAGTCGCCGCGATCGCGAGCGCGCGGCGACGCACCGTGCCCGATGGGTCCCCGAGCGCAACCAGCAGTTCGGTGGGGTCGAGCGCGGACGTGCGCTCGAGTGCGCCGAGCGCGGATGCGCGCACGATGTCGGCGGGATCGTCGAGCGCAGCGCGCACGACCTCGACATCTCCCCGATGCCCGGCGATGACGACCTCACTCCTTCGCGCCACCGCATCCGCGTCGGGTTGCTGCATCAGCGTCCGATCGAGGTGAACAGGGTGACGACGGCGAGTGCGGCGATCCCGATCAGACCGGCAAGGGCGAGGCCGAGCACGACGAGTACGCCGCCGAGGGTGAGCGCGTTGATGAACCGCTGGGCCCGGGTGGGACCGATCGCGTCGCCGATGACCGGCTCGACCGAATCGCGTGCACGCATGGCCCTATCCTCGCACCAACCCGTACCTCGGAGCGCCCGTGACCACTCCTGAACCCCCCGAGACCGAGGCCGACCCGAGCGACCCGTCGACGAGCGACGTTCATGGGCCCCGCCCTCGGATCGGGTGGCGCGCACGCATCGGATTCGTCGCTGCATCGTCGCTGCTCATCGTGCTGGTGGCGTCGCTGGTGATCCGGGTTCCCTACTACGTGCTCGCACCCGGTTCGAGCCGTCCGACCGAACCACTCATCTCGATCAGTGGAGCCGATACGTACGAGAACGATGGCACGGTCGACTTCCTCACCGTGTCGGAACGACAGGCGACGCCGCTCGAACTCCTCGCAGCGTGGATGAATCCCGCACTCGTGGTGAAGAGCGATGAGGATCTCCACGGCAAGCAGACTCCGAGCGAGAATCGCACGATCAATCTGGCGATGATGGCGGAGTCGAAGGACGCCGCCACCTATCAGGCCCTCCATCGCATGGGGTACGAGATCGGCGTCGACGGCAAGGGCGCGGTCATCGCGTCGGTGGCCGAGGGCGCGCCGGCCAGTGGTTCGCTCGCAGTGGGCGATGTCGTCACTGCGATCGACGGAACGCCGGTGATGCTCAGCAGCCAACTGGTGCAGATCGTCGGTGCTCATGCACCCGGTGACGTGCTCCGGTTCACGGTCCACCATGTCGACGACACGGGCGACAACGGTTCGCACCCCGACGGTGCTGCGTCGCCCGAGAGAGTGGTGTCGGTGACGCTCGGCGCCCGCCCCGATGACGCGACGAAGGGCTATCTCGGAATCACCTCGTTCACGCTCGGGTTGTCGTTCCGCTTCCCGGTGGAGGTGACCATCGAGTCGGGCGCGGTCGGTGGTCCGTCGGCCGGTCTGGCCTTCACGCTGGGCATCCTCGATCGACTGACTCCGGGCAGCATCACGGGAGGTCTGGCCATCGCCACGACGGGCACGATCTCACTCGATGGCACGGTCGGACCGATCGGCGGCATCCAGCAGAAGGTGAGGGCCGCGCAACGTCAGGGAGTCGAGTTGATGCTGGTTCCCGCATCGCAGCTCGACGAAGCGCTCGAAGTGGGCGATGGACTCGACATCCAGGGCGTGGCCACGCTCGACGAGGCACTCGCGCTCCTCGCGCGTCACGGCGGTGGCGATGCCGTACTTCCGCCGCCCCCGGGTCGTTCGTGACCGGCACCATCACCGGCCCGATCCATCGTCGTAAGTACCATTCGCGCTGATGGCGAGCGACGAATCCCTCGATCCGGATCGCATCATCGAGCATCAGTTCTCGACGGTGCGTCGTGGCCTCGACCCGGTCGAGGTGCAGCGCTACCTGCTCCAGTTGGCCAGTGAGATCCGCAGCGGCCGCCAGCGCGAGGCCGAACTGCGCCGGCGACTCGAGGACATCGAGAACTCGGCCACCGATCCGCTCGATCCCGGACACCTCACGAAGCTCCTCGGCGAGGAGACGGTTCGCGTGCTCGATGCGGCCCAAGCCGCAGCGGCCGAGATCCGGTCGCGCGCCGAGGAGGGCGTGTCGCGGATGTTGCGCGAGGCCCACGACGACGCGCAGCGCATGCGTGATGAGGCGGCGTCGATCCTCCAGGCGCGCACCGACGAAGCCGAGGCCGAGGCGGCAGTGATCCGAGAGCGTCTCGTCGCCGAACGCGAGCAGGCCGTCCTCGATGCGGCAGCCCTCGTCGAAGCCGGGCGCGACGAGGGACGCGCCATGGTGCTCGAGGCGCAGCAGGTACGCGAACAGATGCTCGACGACCTCGCTCGTCGTCGCCGACAGTTGCGCATGCAGATCGAACAGTTGCAGGCCGGCCGAGATCGCCTGGCCGCTGCCTATGACGTCGTGCGGCAGACGCTCAATCAGGCCACCGACGAACTGCACTCGGCCATTCCCGAGGCGCGTTCGGCGGCCGAGCGCGTGAGCATCGACGACATCGAGGCCGAACTCCCGCCCGAGGTCGTGGCGCCGCTCGCCGATGCGCCTGCCGACCAAACCGATGTCACGGTGGTCGACGCCGTGGTCGAGACCACGCCCGATCCGGCACCCGAACCGCTCGCCCCGATCGAGCCCGAGCCCGTGCCGGATCCCGGATCGGAGCCCGAGATCCTCGACGATGCCTCTGCCGGTGACCCGTTCGAGGGCCGCCGTTCGTCGTCGGTCCGCGTGGTTCGAGCCTCGAGTGGCAAGGCCGCCGACGTGTTCGCGCAGTTGCGAGCCGAGGAGCGCGAAGCGGCGGCTGCCGCCGGCGACGATGTGCCGGCCGAGGTGGCCGAGGTCGTCGTTGAGCAGATCGCCGAAGCGGCCGCCATCATCGAATCGGTCGAGACCGCGGACGATGACTCGATCGTCGATGATGACGCCGATGACTCGAGCGGACTTCCCGCCGCCGTGCTCGATCTGGTGGCCGAGCGCGATGCCGTCGTCGAGTCGGTCACCGCGGCGCTGGCCCGACGTCTCAAACGCGAGATCTCCGATGAACAGAACGAGGTGCTCTCGTCGATCGCCGGGTTCAAGGGTGTGGCCTCCGCGGCGTCGATCCTCCCGGCCCCCGAGGCGCATGTCGAGCGCTACGAGATCCTGTGTCGTCCTGCGCTGGTCGAAGCGGGCGACGGTGGTGCCCGATTGCTCGGCGCTACGGGCTCGGCCACGCCGGTCGATGTCACCGACCTCGCCGCTGAACTCGCCACCGACGTCGTCGCCCCATTGCGGGATCGTCTCGAACGCTGCTTCGAGGAATCCGGTGGCGATCGCGACGATCTCACCAACCGAGTGCGCTCGAGCTATCGCGAATGGAAGGGTCAGCGGGTCGAGCAGGCCGCGGCCTTCGCCGTGCTCGCCGCCTGCAACAAGGGTCTGGCCGAGTCCGCTCCATCGGGATCGTCGGTCCTCTGGGTCGTGCCCTCGGGGCATCCCTCCTCACCCGACTGCGATGACAACTCGCTCGCCGGCCCCACGGCGAAGGGCGCACAGTTCCCCACGGGGCATCTCGCGCCGCCCCTTCTGCCGGGATGCACCTGTGTCGTGATCCCGGCCGACCTGCTGGGATCCTGACCGCCGACGACCGTCCGGGGCCGCTGCACCCGTAGGCTTCCACCGATGCGCGTCCCCACTGACATGCCCGCCCCCCGCCGCCGCGTCTCACGCGGCCGGTTGGCCATCATCCTCGTCGTGGCCATCGGTGTCGGCCTCGTCCTCTCCCTGCGTGGTCTGGCCGGGTTCTGGACCGATTACCTGTGGTTCGACTCCCTGGGCCTGTCGTCGGTCTTCACCGGCGTGCTGGGCGCGCGCATCGCCCTCGGCGCGATCTTCACCGCCATCTTCTTCGTGATGGTGTTCGTCAACCTGGTGATCGCCGATCGGCTGGCGCCCAAGGTGCGCGAGACGGGCCCAGAGGACGAGATGCTCGAGCGCTACCACGCGATGGTCGAGCGTCGGTCCACGCTCGTGAAGGTCGTGGTGTCGTTCGTGCTGGCGCTCGTGGCCGGCCTCGGCATGTCGGGCGACTGGAACCAGTGGATCCTGTTCCGCAACGGCGGTTCGTTCGGCGTGAACGACGCGACCTTCAACACCGATGTCGGCTTCTACGTGTTCAAGTTGCCGTTCTACTCGTCAGTGGTCGACTGGATGTTCGCCTCGGGCATCATCGTGCTGCTCGTCACGGTCGTGGCCCACTATCTCAACGGCGGCATCCGAGTGCAGGTTCCGGGTCAGCGCGTCACGCCCCAGGTGAAGGCGCACATCTCGGTGCTGCTCGGTGTACTCGCGCTCGTGAAGGCGGCTGACTACTGGCTCCAGCGCTACACGCTCACCTATTCGACCCGCGGCACGGTCGACGGTGCGCTCTACACCGACGTCAAGGCGCAGCTTCCGGCCATCTACCTGTTGCTCTTCATCGCATTGCTGTCGTTCGGTCTGTTCATCGTGAACATCTGGCGTCGCGGTTGGACCCTCCCCGTCGTTGCCGTCGGGCTCTGGGCGCTGGTTTCGGTGGTCGCAGGTGTTGCGTACCCGGCGTTCGTGCAGCGCTTCGTGGTCGAACCCGAGGAGTCGACCCGTGAGGCCACCTACATAGAGCACAACATCTCGGCCACGCGACAGGC
>CAYVUO010000032.1:0-6619 GCA_964454715.1 uncultured Bifidobacterium sp.
CGCCGGTTGCTGGCGGTCGCGGCATTGCTGCAGCCCGCCGGTGCTGCGCATGACCTTCGGAGTGAACACCTCGCCGCTCGCCGGCAAGGAGGGACAGTTCCTCACCTCGCGCCATCTGCGCGAGCGTCTCGACCGTGAAGTGCTCGGCAACGTGTCGATCAGGGTGGAGCCCACCGATTCACCCGATGTGATCGAGGTCGCCGGTCGAGGTGAGCTGCAGCTCGCCGTGGGCTACGAACTGCAGGTCAGCCGACCCGAGGTCATCGTGCGCACCATCGACGGTGCCCGCCACGAGCCGCTGGAGCGAGCCGTCATCGATGTGCCCGATGAGCACGTCGGCACCGTCACCCAGGCGCTCGCGCCGCGCAAGGGGCGGGTCACCGATCTGCGTCCCGGCGACATCGGACGCACGATCGTCACCGTCGAAGCGCCGTCGCGCGGGCTCATCGGATTCCGTTCCCAGTTGCTCACCGCCACACGCGGCACTGCGCTCATGCATCAGCACCATGCGGGCTGGACCCCCTGGGTGGGCGAACTGCCGTCCCGCAAGGGTGGGGCCATGATCGCCGACCGCGAGGGCAACTCCACCGGCTACGCGCTCGACAACCTGCAGCAACGCGGTGAGCTGTTCATCGGTCCGGGTGAGGCCGTCTACGAGGGCATGATCGTCGGCGAGAACGCCCGCAGCGACGACATGATCGTCAATGTCGTGCGCGAGAAGCAGAAGACGAACATCCGCACGCACTCCGCCGACGAGGCGATCAAACTCGTTCCGCCCCGTGAGGTCACCCTCGAGAATTCGATCGAGTTCATCGCCGACGATGAACTGGTCGAGGTGACCCCGGCCTCACTGCGCCTGCGCAAGCGGGTGCTCAAGGAATCCGAGCGCCGCCGCACCAAGAAGATCTGATCAGTCGAGCTTCGCGGCGGGTCGTTTGAGCGACGGGTGGGGGAGCCACACCTCGGTGGTGCGAGCCTCGAGCAGTTCGACCATGCGGTCGTAGGCGGCCTGACCGATGAGTTCGACGATCTCATCACGCGACGACACGTAGACGGGGTTCGTCCCCTTGAACGCCAATGGGTCGTCGGTGCACCACCAGTGGAAGTCGTCGCCGCCGTCACCCCAGTCGCGGCGCTTCCATTCGCGCAGGATGTAGGTCATGTGGTCGTTGTCGTCCTCGTGGTAGTCGAGGCGCATCGGCACCTGCCAGCACACCTCGGGCTTCCAGTCGAGGAACTTCTCTCCGCGCTTCACCGCGGCCGAATGCAATGCACAACCGGCACCACCGGCGAACCCGGGACGGTTGAGCATGATGCAGGCGCCCTTGTGGGTGCGGGTCATCCAGTCGTCGCCGCTCTTGACGATGGCGCCGCCCTTCTGATCGGCGACGGGCTTGAACTGCCATTCGTCGGCCTCGAGACGCTCGATCGCCTCGGCCGTGCGCTTGCGGTCGCCCTTGTCGGCGAAGTGAGCACCGTGGATGCAGCATCCGAACTCGTCCGAGACCGACGGCTTCGGTCCGATTCCCGGACAACCGTCGCCGTAGATGCACGTCCAGTTGCTGAGCAACCAAGTGACGTCGACCTGATAGGTGTTGCCATCGAGGTCGAAGCTCAACCACTCATGGACGTCGTCATCGGGGAGGGGGTGCTTGAGGGCCACGTGATCCTTCTCGTTCGGGTCGGAGGCACCCTAGACGGCGTGCGGCGCGCACTGTCGCACCCGTTGGGTCATCATGTCGACCATGGCCGGTGAGTTCGATGACATCAGACAACGACTCGAAGGGATCGCGGAGGAACTCGCCGATCTCGCGATCGTTCGGCTGCGCGAGTCGATCGATGCTGGCGGTGGCGAACTACCCGTCGACGAACGACGGCTCACGCGGGCCCGTCGGGCGGTAGAGAAGGCAGCGTCGATCCTGCGCGAGCCGGACGACACCGGTTTCGACGACTAGGCGGTGGCGAGGCGCCCGTAGAGAGTCGTGCGCTGCTCACTGGTGCGCCCGATCGACGCCGCCAGTTCGGCGAACTGTTCGGGCTCCATGCGCTGGCCGTGGTCGGCACCCGCAGCGCGTGAGATGTTCTCGTCGATGAGTGTGCCTCCGAGATCGTTGGCGCCGGCCCGCAGGGCCTGACGGGCACCATCGATTCCGAGCTTCACCCACGAGGCCTGGATGTTGTCGATCAGGCCGTCGTAGGCGATGCGGGGAACGGCGTGCATGAGCAGCGCCTCTCGGAACGTCGGGCCGCGTCGGGCCCGCTTCTGCAGGTAGATGGGAGCCGCCATGTGCACGAACGGGAGCGGCACGAATTCGGTGAACCCACCCGTCTCGATCTGCAGATCCCGAGTACGGACGATGTGTCGGGCCCAGTGATCGGGACGCTCGATCGATCCGAACATGATCGTGATGTTCGACCGCAGACCGACCGAATGGGCGGTGCGATGGGCCTCGAGCCACTCGTCGGTCGTGATCTTGTCCGGGCAAAGAACGGCACGGACCTCATCGTCGAGGATCTCGGCCGCAGTGCCGGGCAGGGTGCGGAGTCCGGCCTCGCGCAGGCGCACCAGGTAGTCGGCCAGCGGTTCTCCGAGTCGCTTGGCCCCTTCGGTCACCTCGAGCGCGGTGAAGCCGTGGACGTGGATGTCGGGAGCAGCTGCGGTGACGGCCCTGGTGACATCGATGTAGTAGTCACCATCGAAGTCGGGATGGATGCCGCCCTGCAGGCACACCTCGGTGGCTCCCATCTCGACGGCCTCGGCGGTGCGAGCTGCGAGGTCGTCGAGGGTGAGCAGATAGGGAGTGCCGCGAAGGTTCAGCGACAAGGGACCCTTGCTGAAGCCGCAGAACCGGCACTTGAAGGTGCAGACGTTCGTGTAGTTGATGTTGCGGTTGTGCACCCATGTCACGACATCCCCCACGCGACGGCGACGGAGTTCGTCGGCCACCTCGAACACTGCCGCGGCATCGCTGCCCCGTGCGCGGAAGAGCGTGGCGATCTGCTCGACGTCGGGGCGTTGGCCCGCAAGGACGCCATCGAGCACCTCGGCCACGGCACCGGTGGCGCGACCGGGAGCCGGCACCAGCGTGGGCGGGTGGTTCGACGCGCCCGAATACCAAGCCGTCGACCGGGGGCCGATCTGGAGGAACTCGATGCCCTGATCGACCTGTTCGGGGGCCGGAGGGCTGAGCCGCTGCACGAACACCGAACCGGGATCATCGCGCCCGAAACCATCGGCGTCGCTGCGGTCGAGCACCGGGAAGCGCGTGGCCTCGTCGAGCCAACGCTCCGGTTCGCGCGCGAACTCGGGGTGGATCGTGAGTCGCGGCGCCAACCGAAGTCCTCGGGCTTCTGTGACCTCGCGGATCAGATCGACGTCCGGCCAGGGTCGCTCGGGATTCACGTGATCGGCGGTGACCGGCGAGACGCCGCCCCAGTCATCGATGCCGGCATCGAGCAGCACTCCGAAGTCGTCGGAGAGGTTGGGCGGAGCCTGCAGGTGCACATCGGGCGGAAGGATCAGTCGCGCAAGCGCGATCGCGTCGAGGTACTGCTCGGGTGGACACGGAGGGGACAGATGCATCGCCGTCCCGAGCTTGGGCAGGAAGTTCTGCACGATGACTTCCTGCACGTGCCCATGTCGGCGGTGCGACTCAGCGATCGCCTGAAGCGCGGCGATGCGGTCGGCGCGCTCCTCACCGATGCCGACGAGGATGCCGGTCGTGAACGGGATGGCCAGTTCACCGGCCCATTCGAGTGTGGCGAGGCGCCGCTCGGGCGTCTTGTCGGGTGCACCCCGATGACAGTCGAGGTCGGCACGCAGTGACTCGATCATCATGCCCTGCGAGGGCGAGACGGGTCGGAGCAGGGCGAGATCGCCACGCGAGAGCGCACCGGCATTGGCGTGGGGGAGAAGGCCGGTCTCGTCGAGGACCAACTGCGCCATCGCGGCGAGGTACTCGACCGTCGAGCCGTATCCGCGTTCGCGCAGCCAGTCCGCGGCGACCGGATAGCGCTCCTCGGGTGCTTCACCGAGCGTGAACAGCGCTTCGTGGCAGCCGACCCTGGCACCGGCGCGAGCGAGCTGCAGGACCTCCTCGGGATCGAGGAAGGGTGACTCGAGACGGGCCGGCGGCTGGGCGAAGGTGCAATAGCCGCACCGATCGCGACACAGCATCGTGAGCGGGATGAACACCTTGGGCGAATAGGTGACGGTCGTGCCGAACGCGTCGTCGCGGATCGCCCTGGCTCCAGCCATCAACTCGTCGAGTGGGCGGTCGAGGTTCACGGTGCCGGAGCCTATCGGTGGTGGAGCGAGTCTCTCGCCGCCGGATCCACCAGCCACAACACCTCTGGAGCGGTCACGTGCGTCGCCGGCGCGCTCGGGTCACCCGCGAGGACTCGGCGGAGTGCGTCGGCCTTCTGCGCGCCGGAGACGGTGATCACCACGAGACGAGCGCGAGCGATCTGGGCGTAGGTGAAGGTCAGTCGGGTGAGTGGGTTGTGACCGAACGGGTCGACGTTGACGACGACTCGGGCCGAAGGTGGGGCATCGAGGGCGTCGGACCCGGGGAACAGCGAAGCGGTGTGGCCATCCGGGCCGAGCCCGAGATGCACGACATCGAGCACACGGTCACCGAGGGTCGCAGCGTAGGAGTCGGCATCGGCAACGGGATCGGCCGAGCGCCGCATTGGATGGAGTGCGGCGAGTGGGCCGACGCGGGAGAACAACGCCTCATCGGCGAGACGGAAGTTCGACATCTCGTCGTCGAGCGGCACACATCGTTCATCGCCGAACCAGGCCTCCACGTGCGACCAGTCGATGGGTTCGAGGGCGAGTCGCTCGTAACACGCACGTGCGGTCGATCCTCCCGACAGCGCGATGGAGAGGTTCTCGTCGGTGCGGGCGCGGAATCGCTCGGTGATGAGGCGGGCGAAGGCATCGCAGACGTCTTCGACGTCGACGACCGTGCCGTTCATCGCAGCTGCGCGGCCTTCTGCTCCATCGTGGCGAGGAGATCATCGAACGACTTCGAGAATGACGCGACGCCTTCGCTCTCGAGTTGGGCCGTGATGTCGTCGAGTGAGATTCCGAGAGCGGCGAGGGCATCGAGGACGGCGCGGGCGCCGGGGATGTCGACGTCGAGCGTGCGAGCGACGGTGCCGTGATCGCAGAAGAGTTCGAGTGTCTTGTCGGGGATCGTGTTGACCGTGCGCGGCCCGATGAGCTCGTCGACGTAGACGGTGTCGGGATAGTCGGCATTCTTGGTCGAGGTCGATGCCCACAGCGGACGCTGCACGCGAGCGCCGCGAGCCTCCAGCGCCTCCCATCGAGGGCCGCTGAACACCTCGAGGAAGGCTTCGTACGCGACGCGAGCATTGGCGATCGCGACCTTGCCCGTGAGCGCATTGGCCTCGGGGGTGCCGACGGCGTTCAGGCGCTTGTCGGCCTCGCTGTCGACGCGGCTGATGAAGAACGACGCCACCGACGAGATCCGCGACAGATCGCCCGCGGCGCGTTCGAGACCCGAGAGGTAGGCCTCCATCACGGCGCGGTAGCGCTCGACCGAGAACAGGAGGGTGACATTGACGCTGATCCCCTCGGAGATCGCCTGTTCGATCGCGCCCAGCCCTTCGAGCGTCGCCGGGATCTTGATGTAGAGGTTCGGGCGATCGATGCGATCGTGGAGCTCGCGAGCAGCTGCGGCCGTGCCTGGTCCATCGTGGGCGAGCAGGGGCGAGACCTCGATCGACACGTAGCCATCGACGCCATCACTCGAGTCGTACACGGGTCGCAGGATGTCGAGTGTGTTCGTGATGTCGGTGACGACGAGGTCCCAGTAGGCATCGACGGTGCTCGAGCCTCCCGCCAGGAGCTGCGCGTACTGCGGGTCGTAGGCATCGCTACCGCCGATGGCGTTCTGGAAGATCGTCGGGTTCGACGTGACTCCCCTGACGCCGTTCTCGACCCACCGGGCCATCTCGCCGTTCTGGATCCAGTCGCGTCGGACGTTGTCGAGCCACGGGCTCTGGTCCTGCTGCGTGTGCAGGTCGGTGAGACGGGTCATCGGTGTTCCCTTCAGGCGAGCAGCGCGCGTGCGTGCTCGACGACGTTGTCGACGGTGAATCCGAACTTCTCGAACAGGACGGGCCCGGGTGCGCTCGCCCCGTAGTGGTCGAGACCGATGGATGCATCGGCCCACCGCGACCAACCGAAGGTGCTTCCCGCCTCGACCGACAGGGTGGGGGCGTCACCGCCGAGGACCTGCTCCTGGTAGTCGTAGGACTGGAGTTCGAAGAGGTCCCACGAGGGCATCGAGACGACTCGGGCCGCAATGCCGTCGGCGCGCAACGCCTTCGCGGCGTCGACGCACAGACTCACCTCCGAGCCGGTGCCGATGAGGACGATGTCGGGATCTCCATCGCAATCATCGAGCACGTACGCGCCGCGCTCGATGCCGGTGTTCCCCTTCGTGCCCTCGAGCACGGGAAGGTTCTGTCGACTCAGGATCAATGCAGTGGGCCCGGAATGTTCGATGGCCATGCGCCAGGCCTGTGCCGTCTCGTTGGCATCGGCCGGACGCAGGATGCGCAGCCCCGGCATGGCGCTGCCGCCGCT
>CAYVUO010000032.1:6629-7956 GCA_964454715.1 uncultured Bifidobacterium sp.
AGCGACGCGAGTTGTTCGATCGGCTGGTGGGTGGGGCCGTCCTCGCCCACGCCGATCGAGTCGTGCGTCCAGGAGTAGATGACGTGCAGCCCGCTGAGGGCTGCGAGCCGCACCGGCGGTCGCATGTAGTCGGAGAACACGAAGAACGTGCCACCGAACGGGATGAGCCCGCCATGTGCGGCCATGCCGTTCATCACCGAACCCATGCCGTGCTCGCGGATGCCGTAGTGCACCTGACGGCCGTGGCGATCGGTGATGGAGAATGGGCTGCCGCCGGAGATCTCGACGCCGCAGTTGCCGGTGAGGTCGGCTCCGCCGCCCATGAGGCCCGGCACGACGTCGATCAGCGCGTTGAGTGCAGCCTTGCCCGCGTTGCGCGTGGCCACGGACTCGCCGGGTTCCCAGGTCGGCAGCGCGTCACGCCATCCTTCGAGACCGGTGTTCGAATAGGCGGCGTCGAGTTCGGCACGCTGCTCGGGCCAGCCGTCCCGGAGCGCTTCCCAAGCCTTGCGGGCCTCACGGCCTCGAACGCCCGCGGCGCGCATGTGCTCGAGCACGTCGTCCGGACACCAGAAGGACTCGTCGGGTGCCCCCATCACGGACTTCGTCGCGGCGATCTCGTCGGCGCCGAAGGGGTTGCCATGTGCATGAGCAGTATCGGTGTACTTCGGGGACGGATAGCCGATGTGCGATCGCAGCACGAGCAGCGATGGCTTGTCGTCGATGTCGCGGGCGCGGATGAGGGCATCGGCGATGGCGTCGACGTCCTCACCGATCTCGCCGAGGCGCTCGACATGCCAGCCGTAGGACTCGAAGCGCTTCGCCGCGTCGTCGTCGTAGGCGAGTTCGGTCGGGCCGTCGATCGAGATGTGGTTGTCGTCGTAGACGACGACGAGCTTGCCGAGCCCGAGATGTCCGGCCATCGACGCCGCTTCGTGACTTATGCCCTCCTGCAGGTCGCCATCACCACAGAACACATAGGTGTGGTGGTCGACGAGCGCGGGGCCGAATCGGGCCCGGAGGTGATGTTCGGCGAGCGCCATGCCCACGGCGTTGGCGAGGCCCTGCCCGAGCGGGCCGGTCGTCACCTCGACGCCGGGCGTATGGCCCAACTCGGGATGTCCTGGGGTCTTCGAACCCCACTGACGGAACTGCTCGATGTCGGACATCTCGAGCCCGTATCCGGTCAGGAACAGCATCGAGTAGAGGAGGATCGACGCGTGGCCGCCCGAGAGCACGAAGCGGTCGCGATTGGGCCAGTGCGGGGCCGAGGAGTCGTAGCGCAGCACCTTGGCGTCCTTGTTGAACCCGTAGGAATTCTGGAACG
>CAYVUO010000032.1:7966-11090 GCA_964454715.1 uncultured Bifidobacterium sp.
TGCGGAGCGTCCATGGACAGCCCCCGGATGACGTCGATCGTTCGCTGCTGCACACTCTGTTCGCTCACGCCGAGACCCTAGATCAGGCGGCCGGCGGCACGGGCGGGAGCAACGTGAACGGCACGACGATCGTGGGGCCGAGATCGATGCGGCAATGCGCCTCGATGGTGCCGTAGTCCTCGAAGGTCACGTCGGCCCGCACGAGTCGGTAGTTGAACTTGCCGGGCTCGACCTCGAGTGGCTGCACGTTGCGGGCGACCTGCTCCTCGCCCCGGCGGTACACGACCTCGAGCGCCGCGGTCGAACGGGCGCCGATGGGGCAGTGGACGATCACACAGAGATGGGGTTCGAGGGTCACCGGCACCTCATGTGCGGCCGGGGCCGAGAACCCGATGCCGGAGAGGTCGATGCGGGTGGACGGTCCGGGGACCTGACGGACGTCGATGCCATCGATGAAGAGGGCGGCGAGGATCTCCATGGCCGCAACGTATCCGGATTCTCGGGGCCCGAGGGCCAGTCACGAGTACCCTTCGCCCATGGCCGTGAGCGAGGTTCCCACCCGCGAGGTGATCCTCGTGGAGGCCGAGTTGTGCTTCGCCGAGCACGGCTACGACGGCACCTCGCTCAACGACATCGCGCAGGCCGTCGGCATCCGTCGATCGAGCGTGCTCCATCACTTCCCATCGAAGGACGCGATCTATCGCGAGGTGTTCGATCGGGCACTCGCCGAGTGGATCACCCAGGTCGACGACATGACGTCGCTGCCGGGCGTCGGCTGGGACAAGGTCGATCTCGTGCTCACGGCTGGATTCCGGTTCTTCATGACGCACCCGCACTTCGTGCGAATCGTTCGGCGTGAGGCGCTCGACGTCGACTCCCGCCTCGGCATCGATCTGGGCGTCGCCCTCAAGCCCTTGTTCGACGGAGCGGTCGCGTGGTTCGAGGCCGGTATGGACGAGGGAGTCTTCCGCCGCTTCGACGCCGAACAGCTCATGCTCACCGGGTACGGCGCGTTGTTGAGCTACTTCTCCGACCTGCCGTTCATCGCCGGGCTGCTCGAGAACGATCCGCTTGCGGTCGATGCACTCGAGCAGCGTCTCGAACACCTGCGGTCGTTCTTCAGGGCCGCACTCGAACCGTGACGTCGTCACTCCCGGAACACCGGTCGAAGGAACTGCTGGCGCGCCACGGCGTCGCCTTCCTCCCCGAGCGCGTCGTGGGCGATGCCGACGCGGCAGGGGAGGCAGCCCGCGAGTTCGGGGGACAGGTCGCGGTGAAGCTGACCGGCGACAACATCGCCCACAAGACCGAGCGCGGTCTCGTTCGGCTCGGAGTCTCCCCCCACGATGCTCAGGTGGTGGCAGCGGAGTTGCTCGCATCGGCCCGCCCCGAGGACGGAGCCGTCGCACTGCTGGTCGCTCCGATGGTTCGTGCCACTCGTGAGTTCATCATCGGCGCCTCGATCGACCCGACGTTCGGCCCAGTGGTCGTGTTCGGAGTCGGAGGAGTGTTGGCCGAGGCGCTCGACGATGCCGTCGTGCGACTGATCCCGCTCTCGGAGGGCGATGCACTCGACATGATCGGAGACCTCCGTACCTCCGCATTGCTCGACGAGTTCCGCGGTGAACCCGCAGTCGATCGCAGCGCGTTGGCGGAGGTGATCCTGGGGGTCGCCGAGGCGATGTCCGCGCATCCCGAACTCGTTTCGATCGACCTGAATCCGGTGGCGATCGTCGACGGCCGTCCCGTCGCGCTCGACGCGTTGTGCGTCATGGGTGAGCTTCGATGAGTCACGACCCACGATTCGACGCGTTGTTCGACCCCCGCGGTGTCATCGTCGCAGGTGCGTCGACACATCCGGGCAAGTTCGGATTCGTCGTGATGCACAACCTGCTCGCAGGTGGCTTCACCGGCGAGGTCTTCGGAGTGAATCGGGACGGTGAGTCGGTGCTCGGTCACGACACGTTCCGCTCCGTCCTCGATGTTCCCAAGGGTCGCGCTGATCTCGTGTTCGTCTGCACCCCATCGACCGCGAACCACGACATCCTTCGTTCGGCCGCCGATCGGGGCGTTTCGGCGGCATTCGTCGCGTCGGCCGGTTATGGGGAATCCGATGCCGAGGGGCGCCGATCCCAGGACGCGCTCGTCGCGCTCGCCGACGAGCTCGGCATCCTGCTCGTGGGACCGAATGGGCAGGGCGTCGTCTCCACACCCTCATCGATGTGCGCGCAGATCGTCGCCCCGATGCCACCTCGGGGCGCCATCGGTGTCGCGAGCCAATCCGGCAACTTCGTCTCGTCGTTCCTCAACCTCTCGCGACTGTCGGGTGTTGGCGTGAGTCGGGCCGTCTCGGTGGGCAACGCCGCGAGCGTCGGCGTCATCGACATGCTCGAGTACTTCGCCGACGACTCCGAGACTCGGGTCGGACTGGTCTATGTCGAGGGAGTCGTCGACGGACGTGACTTCGCCGATCGACTCTCCGCCGTGTGTGAGCGCATGCCGGTGGTCGTGCTCAAGGGCGGCTCCAGCGCACTCGGTGCGCAGGCAGCGGCCAGCCATACCGGGTCGTTGGCGAGTGACGACCGCGTCTTCGAGGGCATGTGTCGTCAGGCCGGAGCTGTGCGCGCTCGTTCGGTTCACGAGGCATTCGACATCGCGGCCGTGCTCGCCACCGAACCGACGATGCGGGGGGCGCGGTTGGCGATCGTGACCACCGTGGGAGGATGGGGCGTGCTCGCCGCCGACACGCTCGCCACCACCGATCTCGAACTGGCGCCGATCGCCGACGATCTGCGGGCCACGCTCGATTCACTCCTGCCTCCGCGCTGGTCGAGGGGCAATCCGATCGATCTGGCCGGCGGTGAGACCCGTGACACGGTGCCCGCCGTCCTCGAGGCGGTGGCGGCCCACCCCGATGTCGACGCCGTCCTGCTGCTGGGCGCCGGGATCCAATCGAATCAGGGCCGCTTCGAGCGGGATGGCGGCTTCCACCCCGACTTCGGGCTCGACCGCATCGTCGCGTTCCACGAGCGCCAGGACCGTCGGTACATCGAGGCGGCTCGGGCCTGCATCACGGCGACCGGCAAGCCGGTCGTCGTGGCCACCGAGCTCGCCGTCGCCGATC
>CAYVUO010000032.1:11100-15564 GCA_964454715.1 uncultured Bifidobacterium sp.
CCCTCCGCGGATCGAGCGGTGCTAGCGATCGCCGGAGCACGGCGTGCCCATCGTGGCGGTGCGAAGAGGTGAGGTCGGAGCGTCGATCCTCGTTCCTGCGCGCCCGAGCGGCGATCGTTGCGCTCGCTCTGCTCGTCGTGCTGGCACCCGCGATCACCGTGTCGGCGCAGCAGACGCCTACCGAGCAGCGCGATCCGGTGCCGACGACGCCGCTGTTGTCGGCACGACGCTTCCCCGATCAACTGGCAGCCACCACGGCTGATCCCAAGCTGGCCGCGTCTCTGGAGGCCTGGGCCAAGGGTGTCACCGGCAATGAATGTGCGATCGTCACGGTCGACGGACGCACCGTGTGGTCGAAGAACGACACCACGGTGCTCGCGCCTGCATCGGTGATGAAGCTCGCTACGGCGATGGCCGCGCTCGACGTGCTCGGCGCCGACCGCACCCTCCCCACGACCCTCGTGGCGGCCAAGGCACCGAAGGCCGGTGTCATCGAGGGCGATCTCTACCTGGTCGGTGGGGGAGACCCGTTGTTCCTCACGAGCGGCTACCGGCCCTCGCTCGACGACACCGATCAGGTCGGTGTGGATTTCCAGGTCGTCGCCGACGCGTTGCGGAACGCCGGAGTGCGGAAGGTGACGGGTTCGATCATCGGCGATGACTCCCTGCTGTCGACCGAGCGATGGATCCCGACATGGCCGACGCGCTACCAGAGCGGTGGAACCGTGGGGCCGATCTCAGCGCTCATGGTGAATGACGGGCAGACCGGCTACGCGGATTCGCCCACCCAGCAGAATCCGAATCGGACGGCGGGGGATCCGCCACTGCTCGCCGCTCAGACCCTGCGCACCTTGTTGACGACCCGCGGGGTCGAGGTGCTCGGAGGTGCAGCGGTCGGCACCGCGCCCCAGAACGCGAAGCCGATCGCGTCCGTCGACTCGCTGCCCGTGTCACAGATCGTCGGAGAGATGGTCCTCGACTCCGACAACACGACGGCCGAGGTGCTCCTCCGTCTCATCGGGCTCGAATCGGCCGGTCAGGGAACCACCGCAGCGGGAGCCACGGCAGTCATCGAGTCGCTCCGGCGCCAGGGCTTCTCCACCGACGGGCTGGTGATGCTCGACGGCTCGGGCCTCGACACCGGCGACCGCATGCCATGCGCGCTCGCCCTCGCGCTCGTGCAGGCCTACGCCGCCGACGCCCAGCTCGCAGCGACGCTGCCGATCGCCGGTCGCACGGGCACCTTGCGCAAGCGGATGAAGGGAACGGCCTCCACCGGTCGGGTGCGAGCCAAGACGGGAACCCTCAACACCGTGAACGCGCTCGCTGGGTTCGCAGATACCAACTCGGGCGCCCAGTTGCGCTTCTCGATGATCCACAACGGTGCCGACTCCCGAGGTTCGGGCGTCGGCGATCAGTTCGCCGACCGCCTCGTGACCTGGGGTGACGGCATATCGATCGCTGCACTCTCACCCGGTCCGATCGCGTGAGCGAACCCACCGACGCGTTGCGCCACGAACTGCCCATGTTCCCCCTCGGGACGGTCCTGCTCCCTGGGATGGTCCTGCCCCTCCACGTCTTCGAGCCGCGCTATCGCGCGCTCGTCGACCGTTGTCTGGCCACCGATCGTCGATTCGGCGTCGTGATGATCGAGCGCGGCAACGAGGTCGGCGGTGGTGACGAGCGCACCGACGTCGGGACGGTTGCCGAGATCGTCGATCTCCAGCGATTCGACGATGGGCGCGTGGCCCTCATCGCCGTCGGCTGCGAGCGAGTGCGGGTGGTCGAGTGGTTGCCCGACGATCCGCACCCCATGGCGATCGTGGAGCAGTGGCCCGACTCGCCAGCTCATGACGACTGGTCCGGCGCGCTGGCAGCAGTGACTCGGCAGTTGCGGGCCGTGCTGGCCCTCGCCTCCGAAGCCGGCTTCGACGTGCCTGCCGCGACCTTCGAACTCTCCGATGACCCCACGAGCGCCAGCAATGCCCTCGTGATCCTGTCGCCGGTGGGTCCCGCCGATCGATGGAGGCTGCTCCGGGCGCCCGGACCATCGGAACGGCTCGCTCTCCTCGGCCCGATGCTCGACGATCAGGCCCTGCTCCTGAACGCATCTGTCGTCGATGAGGGTCCGATCACCGACGATCCCTTCGGCTGAGCCGCAGCGACCCCTTTCGCCGCGTGCGAGGATGTTCCGGTCCCGATCGAGGTTCCCAGTGCGCCCTTCCGCAAAGTCGATTCCCGAGACGCTCGCCGAGCTGCGTGATCTCCTCGTCGCGTACGCCAAGCAGGAGACGATCGATCCACTCCGCAACCTCGGGCGCTATCTCGGGTTCGGACTCGGCGGCATGCTGCTCATCACGAGTGGAGTGCTGTTCATCGCGTTGTCCTTGCTTCGGCTCCTGCAGGATGAGACGGGCTCGGTGTTCACGGGATTCTGGAAGTGGGTTCCCTACCTCCTCGTCGGAGGACTGTTGTGCGGCCTCATCGCCATATCGTTGCGCCGGATCGGTCGCGGCGGCATCGGTGGTGCCGAGACGGCACGCCCCAAGCGTCAGGGAGGCTCACGATGACGAAGCGCGCCGAGTCGACGTCGTCGGTGCCCACGGGGCCGATCACGCGTGAGCACATCGAGGCCAAGTTCCGTGACATCGCCGGTGAGGTCGAGTCGGTGGAGGAGGGCGCTCGTTCCTATGTGGGGTTCGCCGTCGCTGCAGTCGCCGTCACCTTGGTCGTGGTCGCGTTCGCGCTCGGAAGCCGTCGCGGTCGGCGTCGTCGCACGGTCGTCGAGATCCGACGGCTGTGAGCGTCCTGCGCCCCCTGCTCGATTCCGCCCGTCGACGAGGTCTGTCCAAGGGCGTCCTCGGCGGCAACCGCGTCTGGCTCGCCGTCGGCGGATTGGCATGGGGTCTGCGCGCACTGCAATGGGCACTGCGCCCCGATCCAAGAACGGTCTACCGGCGCGCGCTGAACGAGGGGCAGACCCTAGTGATCAGTGCCATGCCACCGCCGCCCACGCGTCGACAGCGCCGCAAGCAACGCAAGCGCGATCGTCGAGAGGCGGCCAGGGCGGCGCGGCGCGGGCGACGCGCCTGAGACCGTCCGCGCCTGCGAGACTCTGCCGGTGAAGGTGCTGCTGCGCAATCCCCGGAGAGAGGTCGAGATCGAGGGTCCGATCACGATCGACAACCTCCTTCGCCGGTTCGACCTGAACCGGGAGGCCGTGCTCGTCATCCGCAACGGTGAGCTCGTACCCGGGGACGAGACGCTCTCGGACGACGACTCCGTCGAGATCCGCCCGGTGATCTCGGGGGGCGAAGCATGAAGTGCGTCACCTGCCGTGGCCCGGCGATCATCGACATCCGCCGCCACAACTCGAACTTCTGTGCCGAGCACTTCCTCGAACTGTGTCGTCGTCAGGTGGCCAAGGCCATCGACGAGTTCGACATGTTCTCGCCCGAGGATCGCATCCTCGTCGCTGTGTCGGGGGGCAAGGATTCCCTCGCGGTTTGGGACCTGCTGCGTGAACTCGGTTACCTGGCCGATGGCCTCTACATCGGCCTCGGCATCGGCGAGTACAGCGACATCTCAGGTGACTACGCACGTGCCTTCGCCGCGGAGCGCGGACTGACACTCCACGAGATCGACCTTCCCGCCGACTACGGCTTCGACATCCCCGACGGATCGCGAGCGGCGAAGCGCGTGCCCTGTTCTGCGTGTGGCCTGTCCAAGCGTCACCTGTTCGATCGCGCTGCGCTCGATGGCGGCTACGACGTCGTCGTCACCGGACACAACCTCGACGATGAGGCGGCGGTGTTGTTCGGCAACACCCTGCACTGGCACACCGACTACCTCGCTCGGCAACTACCGGTGCTACCTGCCGGCGACGGCTTCCCGAAGAAGGCGAAGCCGCTCGTCCGCCTCTCCGAACGGGAGACTGCCGCGTACTGCGTCGTTCGCGGCATCGACTACCTCGTCGATGAGTGCCCGATGGCTGCCGGCAATCGTCACCTCGGGTACAAGGAGGCGCTCAATTCGATAGAGGCGCGTTCACCGGGCGCCAAGCATTCCTTCTACTTCGGTTTCCTCGACCGCGCCTCGGAGCGATTCGCCGACATCGCCGTCGAGGAGCGTGGCGAGCTCCGGCCCTGCGCCATCTGTGGCGCTCCCACAACATCCGACACCTGTGCGTTCTGCCGTCTCGTGGAGCGCGCGGGAGGAACCCCAGTCTCGCTGGGTCCGACCCGGAGGTCCTCCCGATGACCCGTGAGTTCCGTGTGGGTGAGCGCGTGCTGCTCATCGACTTCAAGCGACGCCGCTACCTCATCACGTTGAAGCCGGAGGGAGAGTTCCACTCCCATTCCGGCTTCGTGCCCCACGGCGAGATCATCGGGCAGCCCGAGGGTTGCACCGTGCTGTCGACGAAGGGCAACTCGTACCTCGCCGTACGTCCGACGCTCTCGGACT
>CAYVUO010000033.1:0-15292 GCA_964454715.1 uncultured Bifidobacterium sp.
CGAGACCGAGCAGGTCGAACTTCACGAGGCCGGCCGCAGCACAGTCGTCCTTGTCCCACTGCAGCACACTGCGCCCCTCGCGTCGCGCCCACTCGACCGGACACACCTCGATGATCGGTCGGTCGCACAGCACCATGCCGCCGGAGTGGATGCCGAGATGGCGCGGCGCGTGCTCGAGCTGCATGGCGAGATCGGCCACCGCCGCCGGCATGCAGTCGTCGCCCAACTCGTCGACCTGACCGGCCAACGACCCCCAGCGGTCGAACTGCTTGGCCCAGGCATCGGCCTGCCCCGTGGCGTAGCCGAGGGCCGAGGCCATGTCGCGCACCGCGGAACGCGGCCGGTAGGTGATGACGTTGGCCACCTGCGCCGCGTAGTGACGGCCGTAGCGCTCGTAGACGTACTGGATGACCTCCTCGCGTCGACCGGACTCGATGTCGACATCGATGTCGGGCGGGCCGTCGCGTTCGGGCGACAGGAAGCGTTCGAACAGCAGACCCAACTCGACGGCATCGGCCTTGGTGACACCGAGTGCGAAGCACACCGCCGAGTTGGCGGCCGAACCGCGACCCTGGCAGTAGATGTCGTTGGCCCGACAGAACTCGACGAGGTCGTGCACGATGAGGAAGTAGCCGGGGAATCCGAGTGCTTCGATGACGTCGAGTTCGTGATCGATCTGGGCCCATGCCCCCGACAGCCGTTCGCGATCGCGCGGGCCGTAGCGATGCACGCCGCCGCGCTCCACCAACACTCGCAACCACGACATCTCGTCGTGACCATCGGGGCAGGGATAGGGAGGCAGTTGCGGCGCGACGAGCGCAAGGTCGAACGCACAGTCCCGACCGAGTGCACCGGCACGCTCGACCACACCGGGATAGCGGGCGAAGCGACGGGCCTGCTCGGTGAACGACCGCAGATGCGCTCCCGCTGCGGCCGGCAACCATCCGTCGAGTTCGTCGAGGCTGCGACGGGCTCGCACCGCGGCCAGCGCGGTGGCGAGTGGACGCTCGGCCGGCGTGGCGTAGTGCGCATTGGTGGTGGCGACCGGTTCGACCCCGACTCGCAGCGCCACCTCGGCGAGCGCGTCGTTGCGGGCGGAGTCGAGGGGATGACCGTGATCCCAGAGTTCGACGAACACGTGATCGCGTCCGAAGTGCTCGACCAGACGCATGAGTTCGTCGGCGGCGGCACCGGGACCATGGCGTTCGAGCGCAGTGGCGACCGCACCCTTGCGACATGAGGTGAGCACCGCCCAGCGATCGCGATCGCCCGGAGGGGCCATCACACCACCGAGCGCGGCGAGGTGCGCGAGGTCGAGACGCGGTGCACCCTTCTCGCCACGCAACTGCGCCTCACTGATGGCGCGTGACAACAACGCGTACCCGCGCGGATCGCGAGCCAGCACCACGAGATGGGACTCGCCGTCGCGCACACCGGGGTCGGGCTCACCGACCGGGGGCGCGGTGCGACCGAGGGTGAGTTCGGAACCGAACACCGTGGGCAGCCCCGCGGCGCGTGCCGCCTCAGCGAAGCGCACCACGCCATAGAACCCGTCGTGATCGGTGAGGGCGAGCGCGTCGAGGCCCAGTCGCACCGCCTCGTCGACCAGCACCTCGGGATGGCTGGCCCCGTCGAGGAAGCTGAACTGCGAATGGCAGTGAAGCTCCGCGTACCCCATGGACGCATCTTATCGAACACATGTTCGATGGAACAAGGGAGCGGACTCCCTTCCCCCCTAGTGTGAGAAGTGCAGGTGGGACGCTCCCACTAGGTGCGGGGGTGCCGCCATGTCCGATGATCGAGTCGCAGCGCTGGAACAGCGCGTCGAAGAACTCACCCGTTCGCTCGAAGCCATGCAGATGCGATTGACGAGCGTGGCAAGCGCAGAGAGCGCCGAGGTCGACGGCGCTCCGGTGTCCCGCCGTCACGCACTACGAGCCGCTGGTGTCCTCGCCGCCGGGGCGATCGCCGGAGGGATCGGAGCGATGGCCAACTCCACGCAGGCCGCTGCCACACCCACGGTGACACCGAACTCGTTCGGCGAGACTGCGGACGGTGCGGCGGCGATCTACGCCGAGGGCAACACCTACGCCAAGGGACTCGACGCCCACTCCGCGTCGGCAGCTGCGGTCTACGGCCGCACGACCGACGGCTACGGCCTCTTCGGCACTGCATCGGGCGTGGGGACGGGAGTGTGGGCCCACGGAACGAACGGCTACGCCCTCTACGCGATCGCCACCAATGCCCATGCCATCGTGGCGCAGGCGGGTGACCACAACGCCGTCTATGCCAGTTCGGCGGGCAATGCGATCATGGCGGAGAGCACGGGTGACGAGACTGCGATTGCCGTGTGGGGCATGTCATCGCTCGCCGCCGGGGTCTACGGGCAATCCAATTCCAACGTCGGGGTGAGCGGCCACTCGAACACGTCGGTCGGTGTCTCCGGTTCGAACAATGGCACGGGAGCTGCAGTGCAGGGCTACACCTTGGCCGGCACGGGAATTCTGGGGATCTCGTCGACTGGGGCCGGCATCAGCGGACGCTCGACCACGGGACAGGGTGTCGCCGCATCGAGCACCTCTGGCATTGCCGCAAGTGCAACAACGAGTTCCACGATCAATCCCGCGTTCGCCGCCAGCAATTCCATCGGCACCGCAGTCGACACCTCAGGCGTCACCGGCGTGCGCGGCGTCGGGAATTCGCTCAATGGGGTGGCCGGCGTGGGAGTGTTCGGTCAGGCGTATGGCGAAGACTGCGTGGGTGTGATTGCGCAGGGATACGACGGGGTCGCCATCAGCGCCTCACGTGCTGCGATCAAGTTGAACGCCACGGCCATCCAAGACGTTCCATCACTCACTCCCCGTGCCGGTGAACTGGTCCTCGACGCCTCCGGGCAGTTGTGGTTCGCCAGCATCAACGGTTGGACGATGCTCGCCGGAACGCACTCGGGCACTGCGTTCACCCCCATCGCACCGGCACGCGTCTACGACAGCCGGGCACCACTCCCCGACCAAGGAGTCATGGCCAACAATTCGAACCGAACCGTGTCGGTCGCCGATCAGCGCGGAGACTCCGGCGCCGTCTCGTTGTCAGATGTCGTGCCGCCGGGAGCCAAGGCGATCGCTGCGAATGTGACGGTGACCGGGACCACGGGGACGAACTTCCTCTGCGTGAACCCGGGAGGCATCACGACCCGGCCCGCGTCGACGATCAACTGGTTCGGAAGTGGCCAGAAGTTGGCGAATGGCGTGGTGCTGACCCTCGACACGAATCGCCGCGTGACCATCGTGAGCGGCAACGGTGGCGGCACCGCACACGTGATCATCGACGTGAGTGGTTACTGGCTCTAGGGGAACCAGCCCATCACGTCGACCAGCAGATGGGCCGATGACGAACCGCCAGCCATCGCCAACGAGATCGAGATGGTGCCATCGGGTGCCACACGGGCGATGACGAGACCGGGCACGTTGAGGCCGGCCCCGAAACTCAGACTCGTCGCCACCGGAGGGGCCACGCCAGGGGCCATGCGAGCGAAGACCGTCGCCGAACCATTCGCCGTCGGGAGCACCGCCGTGACGTTCACGACCACCGACGAGACACCCGAAGCGGGAACCCCACCACGCCCGAGCACGGGAACGGAGGTGACCGAGCCGTTCGCCGACGGCCCTGCACCCTGCGCGATGCCGTCGATGGTGACCCTTGGAAGCGCACGCGTCTCGAGCAGGCGGGCCGGAGTGGTTCCCGTGAACGATCCGGTGGAGGGGAACCAACCCGTGACGTCGATGAGGAGATGCACCGACTGTCCCGGTACGACACCAAGTTGTGGGCGAAGCGTGATCGAGCCGTCCGCACCGACGGGGATCACAGCGAGGTTCGCGACATTCCGCCCCGTCGTGAAGTTGAGGGTGGACGCGTCAGGAAGCGCCACACCGGACGGGTACACGGTGAGGAATCCTCCGAAGGTGGGGAGCACAGCCGTGACGTTCACCGCCACCGCGCTCACCCCCGTCGCCGGAACTCCACCGCGACCGAGGATCGGAACCTGCAGCTCGGTCTCGCTGAGGACGGCGCCCCCGCCCTGTGCCACGCCGTCGACGGTGGTCTTGCCCGCGCGCGTCTCCAGCAGACGTGCGGGCTCGACTCCCTGGAACGAACCCGCCACCGGCGACCAACCCATCACGTCCACCTGCAGGTTGTTCGCTCCCGCGCTGTTGAACACCTCGATCGTTCCTGCTCCCGACAGGGTCACGATCGCGGCATTCGATGCCGTCTGACCCGTTGCGAAGTTCAGGTTCGATGTCGTCGGCGCTGAAGCGGGGCGAGTCGGCGACACGGCGACGTAGCCACGACTCGACGGAGTCACGGCCGTGAGCGTCACCGCGACAGCACCGACACCAGCGGCGGGGACGCTGCCGCGACCCGCGATCTGCAACGTGCGCCATTCACCTGCCCCGAACGCTCCCGTGGCCTCAGCAACATCGTCGATGGTGGAACCCGACGGCGACGTGTCCATGAACCTCTCGGCGTTGAACGTCATCATGGGACCGGGTGGCGGAACGAGCGTCGGAGATGACGAGGCGGTGGGCCCTGCACCCGACGCATTCACCGCCCGCACCGAGAACGTGTAGGAGGTTCCCTCCACGAGACCTCGCACTGCGCACGATGTCGCACCAGTGGTGGCGCATGTGGCCCCTCCCGGCGACGCAGCCACCGTGTAGCCGATGATCGCCGAGGAACCGGCGTTCGCCGGAGCGTCCCAGATCACGTCGCCATGACCGGGCTGCACCTGAGCCGTCACCGACGTGGGTGCACCGGGCAGCGCCGCCGTGGCGGAACCGACCGCGATGCGCGGAGTGTGGAAACCCGAGGCATTCACGTCCGGGCCGGTCGCCCTCAACATCGCCACTGCCGTCGCGGCATCGGGCTGGCGCAGCATCGCGATCGCTCCGGCCACTGCCGGCGTGGCCATCGAGGTGCCGCTCTTGTACGCCATCGAACTGTTCGGCACCGACGAGTAGATGCCCGACCCCGGGGCCATGAGATCGAGCTGGGGACCGTCGTTGGAGTAGTAGGTCGTGGCATCGGCACTGTCGACCGCACCAACGGTGACCGCACTCGACACACATGCCGGCGACGACACGGCGTTCTGATAACCGTTGTTTCCGGACGCCACCACAACCACGATGCCGACGGTGCCGAGCAGGTCGAATGCGGCCTTGTAGAACCAGTCCGCAGTATCGCAGTAGCCGGTGTACATGCCCGATCCCAGGCTGAGGTTCACCGCAGCAAGACCGGGGAACGCGGCGCGGTTGTTGTAGAGCCAGTTGATGGCATGGACGATGTCCGAGTCGCTCGCGCCGATCGATGTCCCGTTCGTGGCGAACACCTGCACCGCCACCAGTCGCGCATCTGGTGCCACCCCCGAGGGCGTGTTGGCGTCGGTGATGCCATTGCCACCGACGGCGATGCCGGCCACGTGCGTTCCGTGCGAACACGCGGTCACACCGCACGGTTGTCCCGATCCGGGAAGCGGCGCATCGTCGACCCCCATCGATACGTTGCCGGGGCAGGGTGAACTCCAGGATCCTCCCGGCGTGACGAAGCACGCTTCACCGATCACCTTGCTCCCGCCGCCCACAGCGAGATACGGGTGATTCGACTGCACACCGCTGTCGAGCACGGCCACGACGCCGCCGGCGCCTCGCCATCCCGCCGCCCAGGCCTGTGGCGCGCCGATCTGCGTGGTCGAGGTGTTCGCCGCAGATGGTGTGTTGAGCGCGGGGCCTGTGCCACCCTGCGCCTTCGCCACAGCATCCATGGTCGCGGCGATGTCAGCCTCGCCCACCTCCTCGATCACGGACCTACGCACGTCGGCGTCGACGGCAACGACGATCGCCCGCCGCTGCAACGCGTCGAGCCCGATCGCCGTGACATCGAGGATCGCAACGGGGATGAGCAAATTCTGGGAATCGACGTTGCTCACACTTCCCACCGGCAACGAGGCGACGAGACCATCGATGGCAGTGCGTATCTGCGCTGCCCGCTCGGCGTCGGTACCGGTGGGCGACACGTCGAGAGACACCAGCACCCGCGTCGAACCCTTCTGCGCGATCTCGTCGGCCACTGCGGCGTCGACGTGCACCGGTGCCGCGGATGTGGAACGGTCGGCCGCGGGATCTGGTGTCGGCACCGTGACGGCGAGATCGGTGGGCCCCCCGCCGGTGGCCGAACGCGAACCGTCGCCGTCGTTCGACGACCATGGCTGCCACGCCAGTAGACCGACCACGAGCGCGACGACGACCGCGGCGCCGAGCACGGAGAGCAGTCGGTTGCGACGAGGGGTCATCTGGGATTCCGGTCCGAGGTGGGCGAGCCGGTGGACGGCCCGATCGGACCTCTCCGTGACCGCCCGAAGCACCTCCGACGTTACCGACCGGTCGCCGTCAGCGGGGTTCGGCCGACCGTCAACCCCTCAATGCGGCGGCGACGTACTTGCCATGGCCACCGAGACGGTTCGACTCGAACTCCCAGCGCAGGCCGTTGGCCGTGTCGACGATGGTGAAGGTGCGGACGTTGATGCGCCCATGCACGGTGACGGTGGAGTCGGAACGATCGAGGTCGAACAGGACGGCACCGGCCGTGCGATGCCCGCCGTGGAACTCGACTCGCCAGCCACGGATGCGAGTGGCGGACACCGCCACGAGCGCGACCTGGGGAGTCTTGGCCTGTGCTGCCTCGGGGTGGTCGGTGGGAGCGATGCCACCGTGCTTGTGGGTCTCGTGCATGCCGATCATGGCGCCGGCCACCGAGCCCACTGCGCCGGCCACTCCCCCGCCGGCCATGTCGCCGAGATCTCCACCGAGTTCGCTGCCACCGATGAGTCCGCCAGCCATTCCGCGCGGCTGCATCCACGCGGCAGCGATGATCGTGTCGGCATCTCCCACTGCGTGCTGCGCGATGGCGATGAGACCCTGCTCACTCATTGACCCACTCCTCGATGTTCACGACTCGATCGTCGCCGCGGCCGGTGCTGCGCGCCATCGTGACACATCAGTCATGGAACCCCTCGACGTACCACCGGCCCCGTTCGACGAACATGAGCAGCGCTCGGCCATCGTCGAGCACCACCTGCAACCGGGCCCGACGACGACGGGTGCGCGCATCCCACCATCGTTCGTCGACCGACCATGGGCCGGCCCACGCGTCGATGACGCAATGCCGATCATCGAGCAGCACGACCGCGGGTTCACCGCTCATCGAGCCCCGCCCGCTCACGACCACCGAACGACCCTCGCGATCGAGCACTGCGACCGGCAGTGGGCGCGGCGGAACGATGGCCGGGGCCGGAGCCGGCACCGCACCGGGCCATGGCGCGTCGCCCACCGCCCGCACCGAACGGTCGGTGCCGCCGAAGGGCACCGCCACCACGCGCTCGGCCGGACCTCGCCCACCGCGCACCTCGGGAACGAGCACCGACGACGGACCGAGCAACACCTGCACGCGCGTGAGCGCACGGGCCGCACGTTCGTCGGCCGCGCTCTCGCCGCCCCAGAATCCCAGCTGACGACCAACGGCGGGCACCACCTCGTCGGGCACGAGACGCAGATGGGCCACACCACCGGTGGGTCGCACCGATTCGGGCCCGTCGAGCCACCCGTCGAGCTGCCATCGAACACGATCGACCAGTGCGGCGGTCGACAGCGCGCCCTCATGACGCCAGAGTCGTTCGAGGCACTCACCGTGTTCGGTCTCGACCGAGATGAGCACACGGGTGCAGGCCAGGCCATCGGACGACAACGACTCGTGCAGGGAATCGGCCAGGGAGCGCGCCACGAACGCGACGATGTCGGAGCGCTCGGCCGGCGGATCGATCTCGGTCGACACCGAGAGATCGCGCGGCGGAGCCGAGGGATCACCACGATCATCGTCGAGACCGAGGGCGAGTCGGTGCGCCCGTCGTCCCTCGGCACCGAAGCGACCCACGACATCACCGGCATCGAGCGCAGCGAACGCACCGATCGTGCGCAGACCCAGTCGTGACAACACCTGGGTGAGCGCGGGCGGATCGAGCACGGTGATCGGGAACGATGCGAGGAACGCGGCAGACGCACCGGGGTCGACCACCAACGGCACACCACCGACGGCGCGTCGGGCGGCGAGATCGGCGGCGAACGAACCATCGGCGATGCCCACGCCCATCGCGCCGCGCCATCCGCGCTGGTCGAGCTCGTGTTCGAGATCGGTGAGGATCGATGACGCCAACGCGTGATCGCCGCCGAACAGACGCGACGGACCACGCGCCGCGAACGCGAACCGACCCGGCACCGACAATTCGACACAGGGCACATAGCGATCGAGCAACGAGACCAACGGGGTGAACATGCGAGCCTCGAGATCGACATCGCGTTCGACCACGACCGCCGACGGACACCGACCCTGGGCCTCGCGTCGACGTTGCCCCACCTCGACCCCCTCGGCCCGCGCCGCCGGCGAGCAGGCCACCACCCGATTGGCGAACAGCACCACCACCGGTTCGTCGGGCCGATGACCGGCGGCCACCACCGGCCAGTCGGGACACACCGCACGGAAGGTGCGGATCGGTGCAACGGGCTCAGCCATGGACGAACGACGTCTCGAGCGGACGCGACGCACGACCGCGCCCGTGCGCCCGCACCCGCACCGACCGCGTGGACACCGACCCATGGCCCCGCCCGATGCCCGACCATCCACCGCCCTCGGCGGTGAGGGTGAGATCGACGGGCCAGTCGACGCGCGTCGCACCCCGATGGCCGGGGGCGAGCACCACGGCGACGGTGCCGCGCTCGCGCAGACGGGCCGACAGTCGCCGCTGTTCGACCGGACGCAACGGCACGCGCGCGTCGAGCAGCACGAGATCGACCGCGCCAGCGAGCGCGGCGATGGCCTCGGCCCGACGCGGCGCGCCGACCGAACGCACCAGTGCCAACCGCGTCGGATCGACACCGGCCTCGACGGCAGCCAACAACCCGAGGTCGTCGAGGTCGACGGCGACGACCCATGAACCGGCCCGAGCCGCGTCGGCCAGCAACTGCAGCGCGACCGTGGTGGCCCCGGCACCGGCGACGGCCACCGAGGCCCCGCGCAGCAGCCCCTCGGGCAGGACCTCGCGCAATGGACCCGACAGTTCGAGCACATGCTCACGAGCCAGCACCACCGGACGCACGCGCTCGCCCAGTGCCACCAGCCGGGCCCGCGCCTCGGTGACCGGGCCGAGGTGTTCCGGGCCGAGGTGTTCCGGGCGCGCCGCTAGCACGACCACCGCCGCTGCCAATGCGCCGCTGAGCGCGCTGCCGTGCGCGCTGCCATGCGCCGTGCTGTGCGCCGTGCTGTGCGCGCACGCGCACGCTCTGCTCCACTCCGCGCCGAGCCCATCGCCCCAGTATCGAACATGTGTTCGATACTGGCAAGCGGGTGTGTCAGTCGGTGCCGACGCCCTCGGGCATCACGACCTCGACACCCTCTCGGTAGTACGTGAACAGTTCCTCGAGCTCGGCCTTGAGGCCGGCTCCGGCACCATCACGAGCCACCTTCACGGTGATCACGTTGCCGTTGACATGCACCGACTCGATGCCGTCGTGGGCCAGCACCACCCGGGCCACCAGATCGGCGGGGTGATCGGACACGACGTCGTCGAGCGACCGGTAGACGTGGTGACCCATGCCGGTGAGGGGACGGTTCGTCTCGAACCGCACCACCCCCGCGTGCGCCGACGGCTTCTCGATGACGGTGACAGGCTGGCCCATGGAACGGTGAGCGTAGTCGGCGCTCAGGCGCGACCCGCACCGGCGAGTGCCCGAGCCGCAGCCGCCATGCGCAGCACCAACGCCGCCAGCACCACGGAGACCACACCCAGCAGGGCATGCACGATCTTGAAGGGCGCGCCGTGGTCGGCCAGCAGTATCTGCGGCACGCGCACGAGCCACACCAGGATCGTCACGACCGAGGCCGCCATGAGAACGGGCACCTGGGCTGCGGCGACCCCGGAGCGCCAGGCCCGCACGAGCACCCACACCACCGCGACTGCCAACGCGCACATCACCAACGACAACACGGTCGAGAACACCTTCGTCGACGACGAGTCGGTGGTCGAGCGCAAGGTGTTGGAGATGCGGTTGGTCCAGACGAACAACGTCCAGACCACGAACGAGATGAGCACGACCTTCGACGACGTCTTCACGCCACGACCCTACCGAGCGCGCTGCGTCACTCGGCCATCGGCGGCAGGTTCCAACTGCGACGGTGCTGCTCGCTCGGCCCGATCGTGCGCAATGCCTCCATGTGCGCCGGCGACGCGTAGCCCTTGTTGACATCCCATCCGTACTCGGGGAACTGCGCCGCGAGCTGTGCCATGTGCGCATCGCGCTCGACCTTGGCCAGCACACTCGCGGCGGCGACACCCGAGCACGACTGATCGGCCTTCACCATCATCACCACGCGGGGCACGACGACTTCGATCTGCGACGACGGATCGAACAGACCCGCCTGCTCGGGAATGGTGAGCCAGTCATGGTTGCCGTCGAGCAGCACGACATCGACGGCGACATCGAGCGATGCGATCGCCCGACGACCCGCGAGTCGCAACGCGGTGAGGATGCCGTGCTCATCGATCTCGTCGGGGCTGGCATGGCCCACCGAGCTCGCGGCGGCCCATGCGCCGATGCGCGGCACCAACGCCTCACGCGCCGCCGCCGAGAGCAACTTGCTGTCACGCACGCCCGTCAGTGGTCGTTTCACCGTCGCATCGATCACGACTGCACCCACACTCGCCGGACCGGCGAGCGCGCCGCGACCCACCTCGTCGACGCACACCACTCGCGTGCACCCCTCGCGCAGCAGCCGCTTCTCGACGCGCAACGAGGGAGTCACCACGCGCGCAACGTACCCGTACGCGACGGTGGCCCGGCGCATGTGCACCGGGCCACCGTCACTTCAGTACTGCTCAGACGCTATGCGTCACTCGATCCAGGTCTGCACGAGACGCAGCTCGCCACGCTGGAACGGCAGGGCGGCGCTGCCATCGGGCAGGGTCTGGTTGACGAGGTTGCGCACGCTGTTCGCTGCTCCGACCGCCCACTGGGTGTGCGAGAGCCAGATGTAGGGCGTGAGCTCGGTCTGACGCTTCTGCAGATCGGCATAGGCCTGCTTGCGCACCGCGGGATCGTTCGAGGCACGGGCCTTGTCGAGTGCGGCGTTGACCTGCGGGTCGTTCAGACGGGCGATGTTCAGCGTCAGCGGACCGGTCGCGTTCTTGCCCGTCCACCACACGTAGTCGAGGTCGGGATCGGCTGCGGCGAACTGACGGAACAGGTTCACGGTGTAGTTGCCGGTCACGGCATCGGAGATGAACTTGCTCTGCTCCGAGGTCTTGGTGTTGACCGTGACACCGCAACGGGCCCACTGCTGGGCGACGAGCGCCGTGGTGTTGGTGTTGGCCGGCACCGGCGTGGTGCCGAGGTCGATGACGATCGGAGCGCCACCGTTCTTGGCCTTCACCTGGTTGACCAGGGCGGTTCCGGCAGCGACGTCACCGGTCGTGAAGCCCGCGTTGGAGTACCACGGCGAGTCCTTGGTGAACTGGCTGTCGGCGATGCGATCGGCCGGCGTCTCGTTGATCGTGAGGATCGCGGGCACGTCGGTGCACAGGGCGAGGGCCTTGCGCAGGTCCGGATCGTTCACCGGAGCCTTCGAGGTGTTGAACATCAGGAAGGACTCTTCGGTCTCGGTCTTGTCGGCGACGAACTGGATCTTGCCGGCCTCTGCCGAGGACTGGAGCGACTTGATCGCGGGCCAGTCAGTGGTCTGGATCATCTGCACGTCACCCGAGAGCAGCGCGTTCACGCGGTTCTGCGGGTCGACGATCGGACGGAACTCGACCGAGTCGAGGTAGGGCAGCTTGTTGCCCTTGTCATCGCTGCGCCAGTAGTTGGGGTTCTTGGTGCCCACCCAACGGTTGTCGGGCACCCACTCCTTCTGGACGAACGGGCCGGAACCGATCGGCTGACGGCTGTTGTCGGGAGCGGGCGCATCGAGCTGGGCCGGGGCGGCGATGAAGCCCACCTGGCTGGTCAGCGTGGCCGGCATCGACGCCCACGGATCCTTCACCGCGATGGTGAGCTGCGTGGGATTGACGACCGTGATGGTGTCGATGTTGGCGAGCGCGGCGCCGGTGAGTGCCGAAGCACGCACGGTGTCGAGGTTCTTCTTGATCGCCGCGGCGTCGACGGGCGTGCCGTTCGAGAAGTTCACACCGCTGCGCAGGTCGACGGTCCAGGTCTTGAAATCGGCGCTGGGCGTGAACGCCTTGGCCAGGTAAGGCTGGGCGACACCCTTGGAGTCATAGGCGGCCAACGGGTCGAACACCGAGTTGCCGACCATGTAGCCCGAGATGGCCCAGCGGTTCGACGTCGGGTTGAAGCCGTCGGTCTCGGCCTCGAGGGCGAACTTCAGCGTGCCGCCCGACTTCGGGGCGCCCGAAGCCTTGATCGTGATGTCGGTGGTGTCCCGGCTCTGCTCGCCGCCACCGCTGCTGGACGAGCCACCGCAAGCCGCAGCCAGGAGCCCGAAGGCCAAGGCAGCTGCCGCGATGGGAGCCCATCGACGGATTCCCGCACGTTGCATGGTGTTTCCTCCTTCGGCGAGGTTCGCCGGTGTCAGGGCTGGGCCCGTGTCCGCCACACCTTAGAGGTGACCGGGGACACATGCGAGATCACCCGACCGGTCCTCGCGGTCACGAGCGGCCGGGAGGGGTGCCGAGGAGTGTCTCGCCCCGCAGGTCGGTGGTCGACCAGGACGGGTCGAGGCCCGGCACGCGCAACGACACCGCTGGCGCGCCCGAGCGCGGTGCCTCGAGATCCCACAGCAGCGCCGGTCGCTCCCCATGCCATCGGATGGCGAACGAGAGGCGGCCGAAGGTCGTGGGCGCGTCGTGCACCTCGAGTCCCTGGCCGTACCACTCGGTCGGCACGACGGGGAGGAGATCGAGCGCTTCGGTGCGCTCGACGACGGCGAGTGAGCGAACGAACTGGAGGAACGCGGCGGTGGACCGCACGTCATGGCCGTCGGACCCGACGCCCGCACCAGTGCGCGGATCCACTCGGTCGGGCCATGCGCCGTTGGGGCCCGTGCGACACAGCCACCGCAACGCGTCGATGGCGTCGGTCGAACCGAACTGCGCGGCGACACCAGCGACGTCGGCGGTGAGTGAGGGAGCAGCGATCGTTCGGGCATCATCGACCGCGACGAAGCCGTCGACGAGTGCGCCCGGTAGCGGGACCGAGGTGACGAGTGGTGCGAGTTCGGTGGCGAACCCGGCGACGTCGCCCGCGCCCTCGTCCTGACCAGCGCGGGCCAACAACGATGCCGCTGCGGCGTAGGCAGATGTGGCCCACGCGATGTCGTACGCCATGCGCTGTTCGTCGTCCACGAGCCATGACGGGCCTGCGCCACGCCCGAACGGGCGACCACGGGATCGGAGTCGACCGCGACGCTCACGATGTCGGATGGCGAGCGCGGCGGCGGTGACCTGATCGACGACGGGAAGTGCGATCGAGTCGTCATCGGCGAGATCGACGAGTCGGTCGAGCATCACGAGCCACGCGGCGGTGGCATCGACGCGATCGTGATCGAACGCGCCATCGTCGAGCTGACGATCGGCCATCGAGAGCAGGATGCGAACCGCAGCGTCGATCTCACCGTGCTGGGCCAGCGCATTCGCGAGTTCGCAGGACGCCAGACCATCGACCTCGTCGCCGAACGAGTCGAGCACGACGTCGTCACCGGCCTGCACGCGTGCGAAGCGCTGCGCCGCGACGATCGCGGCGTCGACCCCATGCTCGGGGATCGCGAATCGCGCCGCGCCATCGGTCTGCGCCCGCCATCCGGACACCACGCGCTCGGCATCGGCGAAGCGCGTGATGCGTTCGGGAGGTATGGGCGATCCGCCGAGCGGCACGACCGCGCGCACCGATGCGGTGTGCGGCAACGGGAGGATGAACGCAGCGCTCGCTCGACCTTCGGCACAGCGGGCACCTGCCCCGAGCCATGCCTCGCTGGCATCGCCCGCCGCCGTGACCGCGAACGCGCTTCGGGAGATGTCGCCGGTTGCGAAGCGCGACGGTGACCGCGGCAACGAGAGCGCAGCCGCACCGTCGACGAGCACGGTCGTTGCATCGAGACCTATGTCGGTGATCGATGCGGTGCCGGTGAGATCCCACGGCAGAACTGCGAAAGCGACGGCGATCGCGGCCGACGTCGTGTTGTGCACCTCGATCACCACGGCCGGAGCATCGCCGTCACCATCGGCCACCGCCCATGCCCGATGCACGACCTCACCGCTCGGCACGCGCAACACGGTCTCGACGACGGGCGCATCTCCATCGAGCGACTGCCGCACCGACGCCGTGCGCGACGGCACGTACCACTGGTCGTCGAATCCGACCCACCAGTCGACGAGCCATCCTCCCGATGCCGGCGTGATCGCGCCTCGGGGGTCGATGAGGGCCCGATGGCCGTCGCCGATGGTGCCGAGGGTCGACCAACGGCGTTCCGACGTGTTGACGTCGAGTTCGGCGCCGAGGGCCCGCTGTCGTTCCGCCCACCACGGGGAGATGTCGTCATCCACGACCGGCGACGCTACCCCGGGCGGTGCGATGCACTTGCGGCCCTATGCTCGCCGACGTGTCCGGGACAGGTCCGATCGCCGTGCTGGTGCCGGTGAAGTCGTTCGCCGACGCGAAGGCCCGTCTCGCCGACGTGCTCTCGCCATCGGAGCGCGCCTCGTTGGCCCGCACCATGGCCGAATCGGTGCTGCGCGCCGCACGGCCCCTTCCCGTCTGGGTCGTGTGCGACACCGACGAGGTCGCATCGTGGGCCGCTGAAGCCGGAGCCGATGTGTTGCGCAAGCCCGGTCGCGGCCTCAACGGCGCAGTCGACGAGGGAGTGCGCGATCTGGCGACGCTGGGTGTCGACATCGTCGTGGTGGCGCACGCAGACCTACCCCATGCGGACGACTTCGCCCGCCTCCTCGCCGACCACGACGCGAACGGTGTGACCCTCGTGCCCGATCGTCATCTCGATGGCACCAACGTCGCGATCGTTCCGGCGAGTAGCGGATTCGTCTTCGCCTACGGACCCGGATCGTTCCGGAACCACGAGGCCGAGGCAGCTCGGCTCGGCCTCACCGTGCGCGTGGTCGACGACGAACGCTTCGCGTGGGACGTCGACCGACCCGACGACCTCGTCACCCCGACCTGGA
>CAYVUO010000034.1:0-3046 GCA_964454715.1 uncultured Bifidobacterium sp.
GTCGAGCAGTTCAAGCAGAACGTGTGGGTCTCACCGTTCTACGAGGACGACCTCGATCAGTTGCGTGACGTGATGGGTTCCGACCACCTGATGATGGGTTCGGATTGGCCCCACACCGAGGGTCTGGCCGATCCGTTCACGTTCATCGAGGATCTCTCGGCGGCGGGCTTCTCCGATGCCGAGCAGCAGCTGATCATGCACGACAACTGCGCATCGCTCGTCGTGCGTCGTCCCGCCTGACCGTCGACATCGTGGAGTTCGACGCGATCGACGAGGCCTATCGCCGACGCATCGAGGTCCATGTCGACACCACGGTCGTCGAGGCCCATCTCGAGGACTACCTGCACCACTTCGGTGTTCGTCTCCACCATGACGGTGCGACGATCACCGCGGTCGAGCTCGCGCCGGAACGCACACCGTGGGCGACCTGCACCGATGGCGCGCTCGGCGCGCGCCGGCTCGTGGGGGTCGACCTCGCGTCCGTCGCGGACCTCGACATCTGGATCGGTTCGCGGGCCGACCAGTGCGTGCATGTCACCGACCTCGTCGTGATCGCCGCCGGCGCAGCCCTTCGCAAGGCCGATCGCACCTATGAGATCGTCATGACGGGTGTCGGGCATCCCGAGCGGATCGCCACACTCCATGTCGATGGTGAGCCCTGGGCCACCTGGGTGCTCGCCGGATTCGGAGGCGACATCGTCGACGACGAACGATCCGGACGGTTCGCCGGTGCTTCGCTCGAACGCTCGGGCTTCTCGACCCTCCTCTCGACGCTCGACGAATCGGAGCGCGAACCGGCGGCCGTGCTGCGTCGTGCGTCGATGATCGGTCTGGGGCGGGCGGTCGACGCCGACACCTGGCCCGATGCATCGGTGGGGGCCAATCCCGCCGGCTCCTGCCACACCCATCGACCCGAGGTCGTGATGCTGGCCACCCGCAATCGGGGGTCGCAGCGGGCCACCGAACGCGATGCGCTGGGCACCCCCGTGCCGCCGGTGTCGGTGTGGATCGACTGAGGGACGAGTCGTCCATCGCGCAATAGGGTGTCGGCCGGTGGACCGAACGGGTCCGAGGAACGAGGGGGAACCATGAAGGCACGCGCCGCGATGCTGTGGTCGGAGAACGACACCGAGTGGTCGGTCGAGGACATCGAGATCGACCCGCCCAAGGGCCGTGAGTTGTTGGTGCGCAACGTGGCCTCGGGCCTATGCCACTCCGACGAGCACTTCATCACCGGTGACATGCCGCACGGTGGCTATCCGTGGATCGCCGGTCATGAGGGCGCGGGCATCGTCGAGGCGGTCGGTCCCGATGTGCGCGAATTCGCTCCCGGTGATCACGTCGTCTATTCGTTCGTCGCCGTGTGCGGTCAGTGCCCGTCGTGCGCCGATGGCCATTCCAACCTCTGCGACAACGGTGCGCAGGTGATGGGTGGTTACATGCTCGACGGCACGTCGCGCATCCACGTGAAGAACTCCGCCGGCGACACCGTCGACGCGCTGATCATGGCCGGCCTCGGCACGTTCGCCACACATTCGGTGGTGCACGAGTGGTCGGCGGTCAAGGTGCTTCCCGACCTGCCCCTCGACAAGGTCGTGCTGCTCGGGTGTGGCGCCACCACCGGATGGGGCTCGTCGGTCTACGCGGCCGAGGTGAAGCCGGGCGACAACGTTGCCGTCATCGGTGTCGGTGGTCTCGGCTCAGCGGCGGTGCAGGGTGCCAAGCTCGCCGGCGCCGAGCGCATCTTCGCCATCGATCCCGTCGAGTTGAAGCGCGAGATGGCCCAGAAGTTCGGTGCCACCCACACGGCGACCGACGTGGCTTCGGCATTCGAACTGATCCAGCAGGAGACCTGGGGCCGCATGTGCAACAAGGTCATCTGCACGATGGGCGTCGGCAGCGGCGACATGATGGCGTCGATCATGGCGATCACGTCGAAGCGTGGTCGCGTCGTGGTCACCAACATCCACCCGTGGACCGAGCCCAGCAACAACATCCCGATGATCGACCTGACGCTGAGCGAGAAGCAGGTCGTCGGCTCGTTGTTCGGATCGGCCAATCCGCGTTCCGACATCCCGCGACTGGCCGAGCTCTACCGCAAGGGTCAGCTCGATCTCGACGGCATGATCACGCGCACCTACACCCTCGATCAGATCAACGAGGGCTATCAGGACATGCGCGACGGCAAGAACATCCGCGGCGTCATCGTGCACTGACGGCTTCGGCCGCAGCAGCGGCCCGAGCCTTCTCCGCCTCGAGCAGTTCGGGTGATCCCTCGACGTTGAGTCGAGGGAGCCACTCGAGCCACGACGGGAACCACCACGCGGCCCTTCCGAACAGTTCCATGATCGCGGGCACGAGCACCATGCGCACGACCGTGGAGTCGATGAGCACGGCGATGGCCATGCCGAATCCGAGCACCTGGATGGTCGGGTTCTGGATGGTGATGAACGACGAGAACACCGCGATCATGATGAGCGCAGCGGTGGTGATCACGCGCGCGGTGTTGGCGACGCCGAGCACGACCGACTTGCGCGGATCCTTGGTGAGCTCCCATTCCTCGGCGATGCGTGACATGAGGAAGACCTCGTAGTCCATCGAGAGTCCGAACAGGATCACGAACATGATGAGCGGCACGAACGAGACGATCGGGATCGTCGTGTGCAGACCGAGCAGGCTCTTCATCCAACCCCACTGGAACACGGCGACGACGATTCCGTAGGCGGCGCCGATCGAGATGAGGTTCATCAACGCGGCCTTCAGCGGAACGAGGATCGACCGGAACACGAGGATCAGCAGCAGGAACGCCCCGAGCACCACTGCGCCCACCACCCACGGCAGGTAGTGCACGACGAGGTTGGTGAGGTCGATGAGCGTCGCAGTGGATCCGCCGACGTAGGCCTGCACATCGGTGCCAGCGGTCGCGGTCGCGAGGTTCGATCTGATGGTGCGCACGAGGTCACTGGTCTGGTTCGAGTCCGGGCTGGAGGTCGGCGTGATCTGGTAGATCGCAGCGTCGCCGGTGCTGTTGGGGATGGGCCCCACT
>CAYVUO010000034.1:3056-15233 GCA_964454715.1 uncultured Bifidobacterium sp.
GTCTGCGAGATCGTCGCGGAGGTGCCTCCGGGGACCGACACGGCGACGATGAGCGGACCGTTGGCGCCGGGTCCGAAGTTGTCCCGGACCTCCGTGTACGCCTTCTGCTGACTCAGGTAGGTCGGCAGCGACGAGTCGTCGGGCATGCCGAAGTCCATGTGCAACGCCGGGTAGGCGCAGAAGAGGAGGAACGCCGTTCCACCGACGAGCGTGAGCCACGGACGCTTCGACATGCGCGTGGCGAACCGCCCCCAGAACGAATGCTCGGGATCACCGGAGGTGTCGCGGAACGAGAATGGAACGCGGAACCGGTCGACCTTGTGGCCGGCGAAGCCGAGGAGACAGGGGAGCAGCGTGATCGACGCGAGGATCATCACCACGACACCGATGGCGGCGGCCACACCCATTGTCTGCACCAACGGGATCGGAACGAGCAGGAGACCGAGCAGCGCGATCGCGACCGTGATGCCGGCGAACAGCGCCGATTTGCCCGCCGTGGCCGAGGCCATGCCCGCGGCATCGTCGACCGTGTGACCGTTGCGCAGGAACTGGCGGTGGCGGGTGACGATCAACAACGAGTAGTCGAGGCCCACACCGATGGCGATCATCAGTGTCACCTTCGGTGCAGCCGACGACACGGTGACGAGTGAGGCCACGAAGAAGACGAGCCCACTCGCTGTCACTGCGCCGAAGAGTGCGGTGGCGATGGGAATGGCCATGCCGAAGATGGAGCCGAACGCGATGAGCAGCAGGATCGCGCCGAGGCCGAGGCCGAGCTCGTCGGCGTGGTTGGCGAACCATGAGACGGGTTGGTTCCAGGTGTCGGCGATCGGCCCGCCGATGAGCACCTGTATCCCGTTCGTGTTCACGCTCGTGATGGCTTGTTGGAGCGCGCTGTAGGGGTTGGAGTAGGCGCCGGCTGCCTTCTCCGAGTTGGGCGGATACGCCTCGAGCAGTTGCAAGAGCGACTTGTCGAACGTGATGTTGGTGAAGGCAACTTCACCATTCGTTGCGAGGAACGACGGCACATCGGGCCCGAGGGTCGATTGTGGATTCTGCGTGATGGGGTTGATGATCGACTTGCCATCGACATCCGACACGCCGGCGACCGCAGTGAGCACGGACGTCACGGTCTGGGTGCCTGCAGTACTCGTGAGGGTCTGACCCTGCGGGGCGACGAAGACGAGCGTGGCGGTGGCGTTGTTCTGGTTCGGGAAGGCGCTGTTGAGCAGGTCGTACGCGGCCTGGGAGTTCGTGCCGGGGATCGAGAACGCGTCGGACGTCTTCGAGGCATACGCGTTGTTGAGCCAGCCGGCGACGAGGAGCAGCACGAGCCAGACGAGACCGACCCAGCGATGGTGGCGGGCCATGAAGCGCCCGGTGCGGCCGAGGGCTCCCAGTTGGGAACCGGTCGGAGCGGTCGGTGTGGAGGTGGCCATCGGCGCAGAGTAGGGGCCGAAGGTGTTCTGGGGTGACGATCTCCGGTTCGACCGGTGTCGTAGGGTGCCGGGAACCCCGGAGGTGTCCAATGAAGTTCCGTCGTCTCGCCGTCGTCGCCCTCGCCGCCGCAAGTGTCGTCGGCATCGCCGCCTGCTCCGATTCGAAGTCGTCGTCGACCACGACGACGACCAAGCCGATCGGAGGCAATGTGCTCGCACCCGTCGTGCTCAATCCCAACAACCTGACCGCCACCGTGAAGGTCGGCACCGTCGTCACCTTCGACATGGGCATGCCCCAGTCGGGCGGGACGTTCGTGGCCGTGAGCGACAACGAGAAGGTCTTCGTCGTCGACTCCGTCGGTCGCACCGAGGGCGGCACCACCTACAACGCCGGGGGCAAGGCCCTCTCGGCGGGTGTGGCCAAGGTCGCGGTGTCGTTCCGTGGTTCGACCAACGGCATGGGCACGCCGGTGATCTACACCATCACCGTGCAGTGAGCCCTCGGGCGACCCGCCCGATCTCACCGTTCTCTCACCTCGCCGTGCTTACCTGTGCCCGACGTCGAGTACGGGAGTGGAACGATGGATGAACTTGTTGGTCACGACGACTTCGGTGGACTCCACCGCGATCTGACGCGAACCGTCGATCGCCGCCGGGCCCTGTTGCTCATGGGCGGTGGTCTCGGCACCGTCGCGCTCGCGGCGTGTGGTTCATCGCTCACGGGTCAGAAGGGTTCGACGACCACAGCGGCCGCCGCGCCTGCAGCCGCAGGCGCTTCCACGACCGTTGCCTCGGGGTCGGGCAACTGTGTGAAGTTGCCCACTGAGACGGCCGGGCCCTTCCCGGGCGATGGATCGAACGGGCCCGATGTCTTGAATCAGAGCGGTGTCGTGCGCAGCGACATCACGACGAGCTTCGGAACGATGTCGGGTTCGGTGAGCGGTGTGCCGCTCACGATGAAGTTCAAGATGTTGGACATCGCCAAGGGTTGCATCCCCTATGTCGGTGCTGCGATGTATGTATGGCATTGCGACGCGAACGGCAGCTACTCCCTCTATTCACAGGGCGCCACCAATCAGAACTGGTTGCGAGGTGTGCAAGCGGCGGATGCGGATGGATGGGTGACGTTCACGACGATCTTCCCGGGTTGCTACAGCGGGCGTTGGCCGCATGTGCACTTCGAGCTCTATCCGTCGCTGGCGAAGGCGACGAACGTGCGCAACAAGATCGGCACCTCGCAATTGGCGCTGCCCCAGGATGCTTGTGAGGCGGTGTACGCGACCTCTGGCTACGCCTCGAGCAAGCGCAACCTCTCGCAGACCTCCTTGCAACGGGACAACGTGTTCAGCGATGGGTGGACGACCCAATTGGGAACCGTCACCGGTGATGTCACCAACGGCATGACGGTCACTCTCAACGTGCCGATCTGACTTCGACCCCTTCGAACTGGAAGTGCAGAGGCCCCGACCACGCTGGGTGGTCGGGGCCTCTCTGTCGTCGCAGTGGGAATCGGTTGCGGGGTTCGATCCCCATTGCGACGGATGGTGCGGTCGGTCGGGAGGTGCGGGGTGCTCCGTTCCGATCTCACACCGTCGGTGTCGAGAACGTTAGGGAAGTGCGGATGATTCGACTACGGGGGCTCGGTCAGGATCTGGTCAAGTTTCGGTGAAGTGGGCCCACGCGGGTGCCGCCGCGCGTCGCGACAGCGGCACCCGTGACCTCATGTGGGTACGACCACCTTCGGTGCAGTGCCGATCGATGAATAGTCGATGGTCACGACGAGCCGCCGGCCGCCGGTGGTCACCTCGTAGCGAAGCGTCGTCAATCCGGCATCGCCGGTCGTGGCCGTGACCTTCACGTCACCGGTCGTGTCGGTCCCGGCGAGAGCCTTGGCTGCATCTCCGGAAACGGTGAACGTCCAGGACGATCCTTCACGCTTCACATTGGTGTGTGCCGTGAGTGCGGTGAAGGTGGCTCGGAGATCGACCGCAGTGGCGTCGGTCGCCGGTTTCGACGACCAATTGCCACTCGAGTCACGCACGTGCACGGTGCCGCCGTCGAGCACCATCGCCACTGGTGTCGATGAGCCCTTCGTGATCGTCTCGGCGATGAGGTTCGGGGCATGGAAATCGCCGGCGACCCTCACCGAGTCGGATCCGGCCGTGATGGTGGCGGCGAACGAGTAGCTGGTCGCGGCGCTCATCTTGGCGATCGAGGCGTCGAGTTCATCGGTCGAGGCGGTAGATGCGGAGCCGCATGCTGCTGCGCCCAGGGCGAGGAGGAGCGCGAGCGCACCCACCCGCACCCATCGGGTGCGGGTGGGGCGGGTGGACTCAGTCACGCTCGCGCTCCGACTCACGATCGCTGCGCGAGTCGCCGGACGATCCGGATCGACTTCCACTCGAGCCGGACTGTGCGGTGGGAGCGGCTGTGGTCGTGGTCGAGCGATGGTCGCCGTCGCGACGCACCTCGCCCGAGCGCTGGGTGCCCGGCGTGTCCGGTGCGGTCACGACATGGTCACCGGAGTGCTCGCTCTCGTCGGCGCCCTCGTGCTGGCCGCGGTCCTCGTGTTCGTGTTCGTACTCGTCGTCATCGGTCGGCGGGTTCGCCGGATCGATCGTCACCGGCGTCGTGCCGTGCAACTCGACCTTGCGGCCATCGGGGAGGATGATCTCGAGTTCGAGCTCGCCGTGATGTGACTCGGTGCGGACGATGATCGAACTCACCGTGCCATCGGCGAGGGTGAAGTCGACCTGCACGCCGTTGTGCACGGGCACTGGTGAACCGGCGGTCACTCCGTCGATCGGTGCGATGATCACGTTGGCGATGTCACCGGTGGTGGGATCGATGCTGACGGTGAGATCGCCCAGGCCCACGATCGTGAACGAGAACACGTCGGCCACGGGGGCGGGAACGGTCGTGCTCGGGTCCGGGACGGTGGTGGGGTCGGTGACGTTCTGGGCCGATGCGACACCTGCGCCACCGAGCACGACGAGTGCCGAGACCGAAGCTGCGGCGATGCGATTGAGTTTCATGGGCTTCTTCCTGTCGGGCACGACCTCGTGTCGTACTCACAGGGTGACCGGCCCATGGGGGCGCGTCGTTACCGCAAGAAGGGAAACTCCGGGTAAAGCGTCGGTCAGCCCACGGTTCAGGCGCGCGGCATCTGGGGCCACTGCGGCATCGAGCCGCCGAGCGCGCCACCGATGGCGTCACGGGCCTGATCGAGGAACTGCTGGAACTGCGGGGGCACCGAGATCGGCGGGATGCTCGGAATCGTCGCCGGATTCGGCGCCTGCAGCTCGGGATGCTGGCCGAGGAACTGATCGAGCATCGACCCGAGGTCGTGACCATCGATGGTGATGGTGGGGCGGCCGCCGTCGGCCCCGGGGGTGATGGTGGCGCTGTGCGACTGCCCGTCGGGGCCGCGACCCGAGAACGTCGCCGAACCGTCGGGTGAGGTCACGGGCGGCTGCAGCGAGAACCCGGGTCCCTCGATCGCGCCGGTCTCGGGATCGACCGTGATGGCACCCAGCAGGTCAACGACTCCGTCGAACGACGGGAGACCCGAGAGATCGGGAAGTGTTGTGGCGTCCGATGCGACCATCGGCGTTGCGTTCACGGCATCGCTCGCGCCCGATGTGAACGTGCCGGTGGCGGCGAGAGCGGTGGCGCCTCCGCCCAGCACGATGAGGCTGGAGACGGCGAGTGCAGCGGTGCGCTTGAGGGGCATGACGACCTCCGAGTGGTTGCGGCGGTCAGTCGAGCACAGTTCGCGTCGGATGTGTCGTCGCCCCCGGGCCCTGGCGGGAAGGGGCCCGGGGACGACGGCGATCAGCCCGTGATCTTGGGCTTCGTGGCGTAGGTGTTCGTGACGAGCACGCGGAACCCACTCGGTGTGACGGTCTCGACCGTGTCGGGAGCGATGATCGCCGACGCCCCCAACGGGTCGGGCTCGGCGAACACGCAGGTGTGCGAACTGAACGTGAAGACAGAACCCGATTCGCCGGCTGCGAGGTCCATGGCCATCGTCACCGGATCGGGCAGTGCCGACGGAGTGGGGCCGTTCACCCACGAGGGCATCACGGTGTCCTGCACCTCGGCGACGCACGCGACGTCGATGCCGAAGAGTGCATCCGCTGGAGCGTCACCGCTCACCGACTTCGTCACGACGATCTCGGCCACGTCGATGCCATCCTCGACCGTGGTGAGCGACTGGCTGATCGCGCAGGTGATCGAAGCTGCGACAACGGGGACCTGTTCGTCAGGTGTGATCGGGACGAGGCCGCCGGGCACCGTGATCTCGAACGAGCTGGCGCCGAGCACGGTGATCGCCGTCTCGGGGAGTGCAGTGCCGCCGACGGTGGCGACGATCGCGCTGGCGGATGGAATTGCGTCGCACGGCGTGTTGAGCGTTCCGGTGATCGACGCCGTACCGCCCTGCACCATGACGTTGTCGGTGGGTGTGAGTGAGAGTGTTGGCACGACCTGCGAACTGACGGGCGATGCGACGAAGAGCAACGATGCGCCAGCGACGGTTGCGAGAGCGACGCCGAGTGCTGTCCTGAGTGAACGTGACATGGAACCTCCACGAGGAGTGAGGTGGATCGTCGAGTCGGAGCACTCGACGCGGCGACCGTAACGACGAGGCTCGGCGACGCGGCCCGGGGCGCGTACCTCGTCCGCGGCATCTGGCGCGGGTTCACCCCGATCGCGTGAGTTGTCCATCCGGGTGGCCAGTGTCGAGGTCGATCGCTGCGATGGGGTGCCGGACTGCGTTCATCGATGTTCCCACCGGTACCCTCGGCTCGTGGCCGCCCCGAAGATCCTCGTCACCGGTGCTTCCGGCTATGTGGGTGGTCGACTCGTTCCTGCGCTCCTGGATCGGGGCGCTTCCGTGCGATGTCTCGCCCGCACACCGGCCAAGTTGCGCGACGCGCGTTGGTTCGATTCCGTCGAGGTCGTCGAGGGCTCGGTGGATGACGATCTCACCGAGGCGATGACTGGAGTGCAGGTCGCGGTGTACCTCGTGCACTCGATCGGAGAGGGAGACGACTGGGTCGAGCGCGAGGAGCGTCAGGCCCGCAACTTCGGTGACGCTGCTGCTGCGAACGGTGTGCAGCGCATCGTCTACCTCGGCGGTCTCGGTGAGGACACCGACCGTCTCAGTCCCCACCTCGCGAGCCGTCAACGCGTCGGCAGCGCTCTCGCCGCTTCGGGTGTGCCGGTGCTCGAACTGCGAGCGGGAGTGATCATCGGTTCGGGTTCGGCCAGTTTCGAGATGCTCCGGTATCTCGTCGACGTGCTCCCGGTGATGGTGACTCCGAAGTGGGTCAACACGAAGTGCCAGCCCGTGGCGATCGCGAATGTCGTCGAGTTGCTGGTCGAGGCGATCACCACCGACAAGGTGGTCTCGGGCGTGCTCGAGGTGGGCGGCGCCGATGTCGTCACCTACGCCGAGATGATGGAGGTCTACGCTCAGTGCGCAGGTCTTCGTCGGCGGGTGCTGCTGCCCGTGCCACTGCTGACACCGCGCTTGTCGTCGCACTGGATCGGTCTGGTCACGCCCGTGCCGGTGCCGCTCGCGACCGAACTCGTCGAGTCACTCGTGAACGAGGTGATCGTCACCGGTCGATCGGCCTGCACCGAGCTCGGTGTCGAGCCGATGGGTCTCGAGGAGGCCATCACGCGGGCGCTCACCGTCACCCGAGATGCGAGTGTGCCGACCACGTTCTCCGACGCCGATCTGTTCCACTTCCGACCGAACCAACTCGATCCCGGTTGGGCCGGTGGTCGCGTCTACACCGATCACCGCGAGGTGCGTTCTACGTCGTCACCCGAGACGCTGTTCGCCGAGTTGAGCACCATCGGCGGTGAGCGCGGTTGGTACGGCGGTGAGTTCCTGTGGCGGGTGCGCGGAGTGCTCGATCAGTTGATCGGTGGCCCCGGTCTGCGTCGTGGTCGCAAGCCCGTGCTGCGCGTCGGTGACGCACTCGACTTCTGGCGCATCGAGGAGCTCGAGCCGTCGCGCCGATTGCGCCTGCGGGCCGAGATGCTGCTGCCCGGAAATGCCTGGTTGGAGTGGACGATCGCTCCGGCTGGCGACGGCTCGGTCATCACGCAGAACGCCACGTTCCGGCCTCGCGGTGTGCTGGGCCGGGCCTACTGGTACGCAGTGGCCCCGTTCCATGGGTTCGTGTTCCCGACGATGCTGCGCCGCATCGTCGGCGCAGCGGAGACCCGTCCGAACTGAACTGCTTGACCCGTCGCAGTCGGGTCAGTCGTCGAAGAAGGCGCGAACCAGTGCGTCGAGGGTCAGTCGGTCCCATTCCGCATGATCGCCCAACTGCGTTCCGTGTTCGATGTGCACTCGGCTGATGAGCAGGCTGTGGTGCCAGGCGATCGTGCTCGGCAGGTCGATCCCTTCCCGCAACCAACCGCGCTGACGACACGGTTCGAGGATCTCGACCAATCTCTCTACGATCTCATCCTGCGCGAGCGCGACAGCTGCAGCGAGTTCGGGCCGGGCATAGGCGCTGCCGATCACACTCGTCCGGCGCCAACGACTCTCGGCTCGCTCGGCCATGGAGCGCGTCCACGTGATCTCGAGGTCCCTGCGCAGCTCGATCGCTGTCATGCACTTGGCCACGGCGCGTGCGATCGCCGCGGTGTCGGCTCGGGTCTGGCGCGTGTAGCGCTCGACCTGTGCGGCGATGACGAGACCGTCCCGGCTTCCGAAGTGGTAGTAGAGCACTGGTGGGGTCACGCCGGCCTCTTCGACGATGTGATTGACCCTCACTGCTGCCTCGCCCCCGGCGTCGATGGCGGCGACGGCCAGGTCGAGGATCCGTGCTCGGTTGTCGTCGGCCACCGGGCGACTCTACGCATCGGGTGCGCTCCGCACTCGATATCTGCCTGATGCAGTGAGGGGGCGAACTCCTACCTAGCAGAACTAGTAATGACCACCTAGCGAGACTAGGATTCTGGCCGCTGTGACCGGGGCCCTGCCGGTCATCGACCAGGAAGGCCAACGATGTCCCGATTCCCCCGTCTCTCCCGCTTCGCCGCCGTGACGGCCCTAGCGGTCTCCACCGTCACCGTGTTCAGCGCCTCGCCTGCGGTTGCCGCAACCGGTTCGCTCGCCGCGGCCTCGAACGGATTCACCGTGACCTGGACGAATCCGACTCCGGGGACCGACTTCGCCGTCCTCCTCATGTTCACCGGCACCCACAGCTGCGCCAACATCTCGCCCGCCGACTTCAACACTGCGACCTACGGGATGTACGGCGATTCATCGTTCCCTGCGAGCGTGCGGATCGCTCCGAGCCCGGCGACTTACACATTCGGATCGCCGGCGTACGGCAATGGTGGAGTTGGGTCGACGACCATCGCCGCCGGGTCGTACTCGGTTTGTCTGCTCTCGTTCGTCGACAACGGTCAGAACCCGCCCACCATCACCGAGCTCGGCTCGCTGGCTGTGACCATCACCGACCCAGGGGCGACCACGACGACCACGACCGCCGCTCCCATCACGACCACCACGGCGGCTGGCGGAGCGGCGACCCCAGCATTCACCGGCTGAACCCCATCCGGCTCCGAGCCTCGAATGTGCCGCTCCTCCGGGGGCGGCACGTTTCGTTCCGGCCCTCGCGGTGACAAGCCGCAGATCCGTCTTCGACGGGCCGCGGGTGCGACGACTTGGTGGAGCTGATGGGACTCGAACCCACGACCCCCTGCTTGCAAAGCAGGTGCTCTAGCCAGCTGAGCTACAGCCCCGAGGGTCGACAGTCTGCCCGCTGGGCGCCGTCGACGGGAAATGCACCGATCAGCGGGGGAGGTTCGCCATCGCCCACTCCCACGAGGGGAGTTGGTCGATGCGCACGAGCACCCAGTCGGTGTCGCCGCCCATGATCGGGGCCCGGCAGTACTTGCAGGTGCCGGCCAGTTCGACGTCGAGCGGTGCGCCGCAGTTCGGGCACTTGCGATCGAGCAGACCGGCGCCGGGCTTCGTGGTGGCCGACGCGGAGCGCTGGTAGATCCAGTCCTCGCACCAGTCGCGAAGGTCGGTGTGGCCGCGCACCGTCTTGCCGCTGTCGTCATCGACCACGTAGTCGGCCGACTTCACGAAGAAGCGCACGACGATGGTGTCGTGCGATCCGTTGCAACTCGCGGCGACGAGGTTGGCGTACTGGATGGCGAGGCCGTCGAGCACGTTGTGCTGCTTCGAGCGCACGTAGCCCTCGATCTGCATGCGATGGGAGTTCCAGATCGCGTCGGCCATCACCGAACGCGTGAGCGCGGGTTCGCGATCGCACCAACCCTGCTGCACGACGTAGAACGACGACTGCAGACCGGTGATGAGTGTGTCGGCATCGAACTGCGGGTCGTGAGCCTCGATCTCAGCGATGCCCGCCTGCAGTTCCGCTGTGGTCGTCGCCCGCGCGGTCTCCTCGTCGCCGCCCAGCATCGCGCCCATCGACTCAGGTGCCATCGCGTCAGGGAGCGTGTCGTCGAGGTCTCCACCCGGCGACATCCAGAGACCACCACGCCTCGAGCGCAAGATGGCCATGATCGCCATGAAGATGACGAATGCGCCGATGCCGCCGAACATCAGGATGCCGAGGCCACCGAACCCACCGACCGATCCTCCGAATGACGAGAAGCCGCCGGATCCGCCACCCGAGAAGCCGCCTCCACCCGAGAATCCGCCGCTCGAACCACCGCCCGATCCGCCACCTGCGCGAGCGACGATGGGCGCGAACTGGAGGAACGCGGTGACGAGTGCGACCGGCATCACTGCTCCGCGGGGGGTTCGTCGGCGGCCGGGGGAGCACCGTTCTGGTTGGCCCCGCACTCGGGACAGAACTTCGAACCGCCGGGCATCTCCTTGCCGCACTCGATGCAGAACTGTGTGGTCGGTGCTTGCTGTGCACCGCAGCCGGGGCAGAACTTGGCGCCTGCAGGTACGGCGGCTCCGCAACCAGCGGTGCAGGTGCCCGTAGCCGCTGAACCCTGCACGAACCCCGCACCTCCACCGGCGAAGCCGGGAGTCGGGGGCACGGGCGGCGCCGGCTGCCCGGGAGCCTGGGCCATGGTCTGGGCGACGCCGAAACCGGCGCCGATGAACGCCGACTGCGTGCCGGCTCCACCTCCCTTGGCCATCCCCTCACCGGCACCGAGCAATGCCTCGCCCGCCGCGTACTGGCCGAACGAACCGGCGAGGCGGCTGCCGGCGGTCTTGGTGGCGAGGTCCTTCAGGTTGGCGGCATCCTCGTCGGCGAGGTTGACGTCGAAGTTGCCCATGCGAGCGAGCATCAGGCCGTAGTCGGCGAGTTGCTCGTTGGTGGCAGCGATCACGGCCTGCTCGAGCTCTGGGATGTGCGCGCTCAGACCCAGGATCGCCCATGCATTGCCCACGATCTTCGTGGTGACCGCCGTGCGCATCGTCTTGAGCAACTGCGTGTCGACCCAATTGCCGATCGAGTCGTTGTCGGTGACGTCGACGGTGCCGGTGAGGTTGAGTACCAACTTGGCGGGATCGCTCACCTTCAGTGAGTACTCACCGAACACGCGCAGTGTGACGATCAGACCGGTCTGGGGATCCTGCACATCGTCGATGCGACCGCCGAAGGTCTGCCCGGTGTACTCGCGTGTTCCGACGAAGTAGAGCTCGGCACGGAACGCATTGCCATCGGTCGCCCAGTCGATGATGTTGCCGATGAACGGGAGTTCGTCGGCAGGCACAGGCTCGCGACCGGGCTCGATCGTGCCGACCACCTTGCCTCGCGAGACGAACAGCGCCCGCTCGTCGGCGTCGACGATGATCCGCGAGAACTTTCGGATGTTGTCGTCGGGCCACTTGAAGAGGATCTGGCCCTTCCTGTCATCGGGGACGGCGATGAACTGCCTTGCGATGTTGTCGCGGATGCCCATGGCGGCTTCCTTTCCGAGCGGACCTGCAGAGCGCAGGCTACCGCTGCACCCTGCGCTCCGCCGGGCGATCGCCGCCACCGGCATTCGGTGTGCGGCAGACTCGCAGCCATGGACGAACTGCGATTCGACGGACAGGTGGCGGTCATCACGGGAGCGGGTCGTGGGCTCGGGCGCGAGTACGCGTTGCTGCTCGCGTCACGGGGCGCGCGAGTCGTGGTCAACGACTTCGGCGTCGGGATCAGCGATGTCGATGACTCCGTCGCCGCGCCGCCGGTGAACCCCGCCGACGAGGTCGTGGCCGAGATCACGGCGCTCGGTGGAGAGGCCGTCGCCAATCACGACACCGTCGCCACCACTGAGGGCGGGGTCGCGATCGTGCAGACCGCGCTCGATGCTTGGGGGACCGTCGACATCTGCGTCAACAACGCCGGTCAGGTGCGGATGCAGCCGTTCGCCGAATTCCCCGATGAACACATCGCCACCGTCATCTCCACCCAGTTGCTCGGCACGCTCAACGTGGGTCGTGCCGCGTGGCGAGTGATGGAACGCAACGGTGGAGGCCGCATCATCAATGTGTCGTCAGGTGCCGGCTACGGCGGCTTCACCAACAGCACCGTGTACTCGATGGCCAAGGCCGGCGTGATCGGCCTCACGATCGCGATGGCCACCGAGGGCGAGGCCTCGGGCATCGGTGTCAACGTGATCGCGCCCTATGCCAAGACTCGCCTGGGCACCGGGTTCGGACAGATCCCGTGGAGCGAGGGGCTCGGCGAGTGGACGCTGCGGGGGCAGCCGCGCGGCGGGC